>NZ_JBGNFV010000001.1:600000-900000 GCF_041449215.1 Roseivirga sp. BDSF3-8
TCAAATATGTTCACTGAAGATCAGGTTTGCTCACAGATGATCAATTATAATCACCTTCAATCATTTTAACGCAAAAATAAACAGAAAAGATTACCAGCAAGAATAGTTCACACGCTAGAGAACCCAACAATTGCCCCTATCTTTGCCCTATTATTTAATACTCCCCCTACCCCATGTCCACACACATTAAAAGCCAGGCAGATATATTAGCTAAATTAGGCATAGAGAAGCTGAACGCTATGCAGATCGAGGCAAAGGAGGCCATTGCAACTGAAAGCGAGGTGATTTTGCTGTCGCCTACGGGCACGGGCAAAACGCTGGCTTTTCTGCTGCCTATCATCGAGGCCCTGGACCCAAGCTGTGAGGAGATCCAGAGCGTGATCATCGTGCCTTCGCGTGAGCTGGCGATACAGATAGAGCAGGTGATGCGCGAGATGGGCACGGGCTTTAAGGTAAATGCGGTATACGGAGGGCGTATGGGGTCTAAAGACCGCATGGAGATAAAAACGCGGCCAGCGGTGCTGATCGGTACGCCGGGCCGGGTATCTGACCACCTGAGGCGGGAAGCTTTCGATACCAAACACATCACCACGCTGGTGCTGGATGAGTTTGATAAGTCGCTGGAAATAGGCTTTGAAGGGGAGATGAAGGACATCCTCACTTTACTGCCTAATGTGGATAAGAAGATACTGACCTCGGCCACGCAGGGCGTACGCATACCCAGGTTTGTAGGCCTGCAAAACCCTGTTACGATTGACTACCTGGACCAGCGAAGCTCGCGGCTGCAACTGAAAAAGGTGATCTCTCCGGAGAAGGATAAGCTGGAGACACTCCTTGAGCTGATCGCGCATATTGGGGAGGGGAACGGCATTATCTTCTGTAATTTTAAAGACTCGATACAGCGTGTCAGCGACTTCCTGGGGGAACATAACATCTCTCACGGCGCGTTCTACGGAGGCCTGGAGCAGACGGACAGGGAGCGGGCACTGATCAAATTCAGGAACGGAACGCATCAGCTACTGCTGGCGACTGACCTGGCGGCCAGGGGCATTGATGTGCCGGAAATTGACTTTATCATTCACTACCACCTGCCCTTCCGGGGTGAGGAGTTTACGCACCGCAATGGCAGGACGGCCCGCATGAACAGTAATGGTACGGCTTATGTCCTGCTATACGAAAAGGAGGAGGTGCCGGAATTCATCGGGGATATACCCGAGGAAAAGTTGGAAAAAACCGACCTGCCGGAAGCGCCTCAGTGGAGCACGCTGTTCATTTCCGGAGGCAGAAAGGACAAAATATCTAAAGGTGATATAGCAGGCCTATTTATCAAACAGGGAAACCTAGATAAAGACGCTCTGGGAGTCATCGAACTTAAAAATGACTGCGCTTTTGTATCGGTAAAAGCCTCTGAGGTAAAGGAGCTACTACCAAAGGTGAATAACACGAAGCTGAAGAAGAAAAAGGTGCGGGTGTCGGTGGTATAAAGCATGGATGACGCTTTCAGCATACTTTCCAAAAAAGAATTAAATTACTGCTGAAAACTAAATCTATATTTCAACTATGAAAAAGAAACTGAATATCTCTTCACTTAATGTGAAAAGCTTCAAAACCACAGAAGAAAAGACTTCTATAAAAGGTGGGTATGAAAAGAGCTATTATACCAACTGTCCACTAAATGGATGCGAAACACTTAACTACAGGTGCTCGAATGGGGTTAATTTTATGATCTGATTTAGAAAAGCCTCATAGGAGAGGCTTTCTATTTAATCTACCAAAAAAAGCCGCCCAATGGCGGCTTTCATATTGTTTAATAGCAGGGATGATACCAGCTCTCTATACAACATTCCGTATTTTGGTAGGGGTCGCCCGTCCGGTTAGCCCCCCCCTTTGATTTTGGGAGTATTCATAACCTTAAAGCTTTTCAGCCGGACTTCACTAAGTCTTACCTTTTTCATAGAACGTATTGTTATTGGTTGAAACATAATATAGCTAATAATACGGCCTTTTTCAATTGACTAACGTATAATGCCGCTTGCCTGCGGCTATCAGAACTGAATCATATAGCCGCATGAAAAAAAGTGCCAAAGGAGGACTAAGTTGACCAGGGACTATTGATTACGTTAACCCACCAGGCCACTAGGGGTGGATAGTAATAGCCCCCTACCCTCACATGTACTATTTCTACAAATATTGGTTACCCATACTGCTCTGTAAGCCGTACTTTTAACGGAAAAATATAATCTAATGAAGAAGTCCCTATTAGTGTTGGCTTTTCCGGCGATGCTGTTTAGCTGTGGTGGCGGTGAGGAAAAGCAGGAAGCAGAAGAAGCACAGGTTACTACTGAACTGACTGAGGAGGAAGAAATGGAAACGGCAGAGGAATTATCTGTAGAGCTGCAGTCCGATGCTGAAGAAGTACGCCAAGCCAGAGAAAAAAGCCTGCAGGAAGTAGATTCATTACTGGAAAACTTTTAAGTCATGAAAAATCAACTGATCATATTATTTGCCGCTATCGCGCTATGCACAGGTGGCACGGCGATGGCGCAGGGTAAGTCTGAAGAGCGCGGGCGGGGCAAGCAAAAGCAGGAAGAGAAAGCCCACGGCAAAAAGGAAAAAGAAGCGGCGCCCGACCATGAGGACGATGATGACCATGACCATGACCACAAAGGCGGTAATGGCAAAAAAGATAAGGGCCGGCAGGAGCACAAGGCTGACGCACACGATCATGATGATGCGCACGACCATGACGATGATGACCATAGTCATGACAAAGACAAAGCTCATAAGCACGGAAATGGCAATGCCTACGGCAGGCACAAGGGTAATATGACAGGCCGGGAGTTTGGTCAGTTACGGTCAGCGGAAGCCAGGGCCAAAGTGAAGAAGGAAGCCGAGGACCTGGAGGACGAAATAGAAGAGAGTGAAGAGGAGATAGAGCAGCGGAAAGGCAGGCTGAAAGAAGCACTGGAGAAGCTGGAAGAGATGAAGAAGGAAGGGTCGGCCAAAGAGGCGGAAATCACTGACAAGGAGCGCATACTGAAAGAGGCAGAAGAAAAGCTGGATGCCCTGGAGGAAGTAGTAGAGGAGAAAAAAGGCAAGCTTAGAGAAATCATCTTCGGGGATTCCTGAGTAAAGAGGCTCTATTAAGTTTATAAAAAAAGCTTCTCTGCTAATCTGTGGCAGGGAAGCTTTTTTCATTTGGAGCGAGGGCAGAACCTTTGCTCTCTGATAATCCTGTCTAAAATACCAACTCGTGCACGTAGCTGCTCATGTACTTAATCACCTGGCTGCCGGCGCTCGTAAACTCGTAAATATCTGCAAAAGCATAGCGCTTATTATCAGCCATAACCACTTCGCCGTTGACGGCCGCTTCCTTACCATGCGTGATGATATGGTGTATGTGCACTTCGGATGGCTGATGCTGAACCATTTCCTCTAAAAACTTCCCGAAGGCTTCCTTGCCTTCTATGCGGCGGTCGCCATGTATGTCCCAGGTGATATCCTCGCTTACCCCCTTCATTATAGCCGGGATGTCCCCTTCGCCAAATGCTATATTAAAGTCCTTAAGAAAGGCTTTTTTGGGACTGTTAATCCCTAGGTGGGGGGTCGTTATCTTCAGGTCACTCATTATTTTTTAAGGTAAATGTAACGAGTTAGTATTCAATCAATAAGGGGTATGATCAATATAAAGTTTTTGTCTGATTATGCAGAGGCTTCCAACCTTTTTCGATTAAGGTGTGCCTATGCTACAAACACCCTGAACCCCCTATGTACACATACGTATGCCGGGTGCTATGGCTCTCGGCCCTACTAGCTGCATGCACTGGTTGCACCACTCTGTTAAATAAGCAAACGCAAAAAATAACGGTGGGAACGCCAGACAATAAAGGTCTGATTACCATAGGTGACAGTACTTATACTTCGCCTGCCTTTGTTACCGTGACGCGGTCAAAGCAGCCCCTGAGCATTCGTGTACAGCATGACAGTATCGGGAAAACGGTACAGCTACACCCGGCAGTGGAGCGTAAGTTTCTGTTTACCAACCTTTGCTGGACATACCTGGCACCGGCTGCTTATGTGGTCGATCTCACAAATCCCAAACGCTTCCATTACGGCCACACACACCGGATAGACGCAACAGATAGTGTGCAGGATATCTATGTAACCCCTGCCTTAAACGTGAGGCCTTTTTTAAACCAGGAACTCACAGAAGAAAAAGGTAGGTGGGGGGCGGTGATCAGTTTGCCGTATATAAATACATTTTACTTTAGACCCGACACTGAATGGAAGGGCCGCAGTGCGGGCTTTTTTGGTCTGGGGGCAGGTATAGAGTTTAATGACAGGCGCAATCGCTCGCTGCGTCTTATGGCCACTGCTATAACGGACTTTCCTGTATTTGTGCCCGTACCCATATTTTATGAAGGTGACTACCAGACTTACCACGCTTTGTACCTGAGCCTAACCAGGCAGATGTACCTGAACCGGCTGGTACTGGGGTACGGACTTACCTATGGCAGCCATACGTATAGCTATCACTTTGAATGGTGGCCGGCAGAGGACCTGAGGCTTACGCAAAGAGTGGCGGGGCTGGATCTGTTTGGTGGCCTGAAGCTATCTCAGTCTACCACCATTGGCGGACGCTACCGGCCTACATTCTATAAGTTCGGGGAAAGCCTTTACCAGTACGAGAGCACCTTTAGCATCGAGATTGTATTCACTACTTTTTAGATAAAATAAATTACCCCCACCAAAGGAGGGGGTTTTCAATGGTTATTACCCCCAAAGGGGGATAGTCAGTTATCGAATAGCGGGATATCTATATCCCCATCCTCTTTCTTATCTTCCTTCTCCTGATACTTAACATACCGCTTTATCTTTTCTTCATCTATGCCTACCGTACTTACAAAATAGCCTCGTGACCAAAAATGATTGCCCCAATAGGGTTTTCTGCGAAGACTCTTGAAGTTCTTAAACATCATGATCGCTGTCTTACCCTTGAGAATACCCATGAAGTCTGATACACTAAGTTTCGGAGGTATACTACATACCAAATGAACGTGATCTGGCTGAATGTTCAACTCTTCTACCTTGACCTCCTTCCATTCACATATCGTCTTTATCTTATTCTCCAACGTATCTGCAACAATATCACGAAGTATACGGTGGCGGTACTTCGGGGTCCATACTACATGATAGACACAATAGTAAAAGCTATGCGATAGCTTACGATACTTGCTCATTCCACAATATACCCCTACTGGCATAGCCCTCAAACATGACCACCGTCTAAGACGGTGGTTTTAATTCGATTAATAAAAGCCGCATACCTTATGGCTGCGGCTCATTATAAGCTTTGAGGACTGAGTAAGCCTTATGGCATTATGCTGCGCACTGCTGTCCTGCACAATAGGTACACAGATTAGTTTGGGTAAAGATTGTTCCTCCCTTTATTTTAAGGGTATGATTACTGGTCTTGAAACTCTTTACATTGAGATCTTTTAGTGAAATCTTTTTTTTCATAGCTAATAAAAGTTAATAGATAATATCACCCAGTCTGGCACACAAGGTATCATACCTATGGCAGGTCTCCGGGTTTGATAAATACAGACCATATTAAGCCGAATCGTCTTTCTTTACATAGGTGAGTGGTACTTACATACCAGGCTTTATATCAAACCGGCTTGTCGCGTCTATATTACTTAACAAGCCCATATTCTCATTCATATATAACATTGCTTACCAGTGATATAGTAAATACATGCATAATCCCCCCTATTGCCTATGGTACCTGATATAGGCGACCCTATACCTTGGGCAACTACCAGGTATACCTGACCTACTACCGAGGGCAGTCCAAACGGGGATTGGTTTAGTCTTTGAAAGGCGGTTTAGAATAAAAAAAGCCATTCCCAAGAGTTAAGAATGGCTTTGTGGTTGGCTGATTAGTAGCACTGAATAGGAGGACAACCGGTACACAGACCAGTACCACAAAGGGTCTGCTGGGTGGCACCACCTTTGTGGTTTCTCTTATTATCAGTGGTAAAGCTTTCTACGTTCAGTTTCTCTAAAGATATCTTCTTTTTCATAGCATTAGTTGCTTTTAGTTAACAATAATTACATTTTAATGTAAACAATAAAAATGGAATAATCAAATACTAAAAACCTGAAACTATCGATAAAATGGACTTAATAGCAGATAAACGAAATAATTGTATATTCGTATTATACATAAAAAACCAACTAAGTACTATGTAATTAATAAAAACAACATTGAAGTATAATATTTCTATATCTCCAAGACAAACACACAGTTTTATGTATAGTATAACGCCAATGGGTATAGCCTGCTAATAACCCTGGCTGATAATGAAAACGCCCGGCATACAGCCAGGCGTAATTACTTACAGCAAGGTTATTTCGGGTACACCTCACTACTATTTACACTAACTTTATGGCTCGGGGATGTCGCACCCTGGTTTCGGTTAACCTCCTCCCGGAAGTGACCGGATGCTGTTAACTAATCCATACTGTTTTTTGATTCACGAACTCCCGGATACCCAAGTGGCTTAGCTCGCGGCCATAGCCGCTTTTTTTCACTCCGCCAAAAGGTACCTCCGGGGCAGATGCCATCATTTTATTTATATAGACAGCGCCTGACTCTACCTTTCTCACCAAGCGTTTGCCCCGCTCTATGTCACCGGTCCATACCGAGCCCCCTAAGCCGTAGGGTGAATCATTGGCTATGAGCACGGCTTCTTCCTCATCCTTTACCTTAAATACCATCGCCACCGGGCCGAACAGTTCCTCATCATAGGCGGGCATACCCGGCTTCACATCCGTGAGTATGGTAGGGTTGAAAAAGGCTCCTTCCCTGTCGGGCCGGTCACCACCGAGTAGTACCTTAGCTCCTTTATCTACGGACTTTTTCACCTGCTCCAGCAGTTCATTGGCCAGGTCCTCGGTGGCCATGGGGCCATAGTCGATGGCCTGGTCTTCAGGGTCACCGAGGGTAAGTCTCTCCATACCGGAGCGGAACTTCTCCAGCCACTCATCGTAGATTTTTTCGTGTACAAAGAAACGCTTGGCAGCTATACAGCTTTGTCCGCAGTTTTGCATGCGGGCTTTAACCGCGGTGGTGGCCGTTTCTTCCACATCTGCGTCCTCCAGCACGATAAACGGGTCGCTGCCGCCCAGTTCCAGCACTGTCTTTTTGAGCTCTGCGCCTGATTTTTCAGCGACTTTGCTGCCTGCTCCCTCACTACCGGTAAGCGTAGCCGCTTTTACTTTCGGGTTTTCCAGGATGCGTGACACTTTACTTCCGCTGACCAGCAGGGTGGTAAAGCACCCTTCGGGAAATCCGGCCTTGCGGAATATCTCCTCGAGTGCGAGTGCACATCCGGGTACTACGGAGCTATGCTTCAGTATCCCTACATTACCTGCCATAAGGGCGGGTGCGGCAAAGCGGATGACCTGCCAGTAGGGGAAGTTCCAGGGCATGATGGCCAGCACCACACCCATTGGGTCGTACGCTATATAGGCCTCTCCTTCTTCTACCGGCAGCTTTTCATCGGCCAGGAATTTTTCGGCATTGTCTGCATAATAGTCACAGGCCAGGGCACATTTATCCATCTCAGCTTCTGCTTCGCGCTTATGTTTCCCCATTTCGGCGGTCATAAGGCCGGCATAGTGGGCCTTATTCTGTCGTATCTCCTCTGCCGCAGCTTTCATCAGGCGGCTTCTCTCCTCAAAGGTGGTCAGCTTCCAGGCAAGGTAGGCACTATGTGCGCGGCCGATGGCCTCATCTACCTCATGGTCGGTGTGCTCATTATATGTATTATGTATCTTTCCTGAGTAAGGACTTTTGGATTGTATAGGCATAGTTTTCGGGGTTATCGATCTCATTGTAGGCCAGGCCGGCTGCGGTAAGGCTAAGTACGGGGGCTATGAGCACGCCTATTACAGGCACGAACATCATGAGATTAAACATGACGCCATTACCCAGTACCAGACCGTAGTGCCTGTTGATTGACCTCCTGCTCTCCTTGGAACCGAGACCGATGAATTCATTGCGGTAATCCAACATCGAGAAACCGATGAAATAACTCTCTACAATAAAAATGACCGGTGGCACAAACGGGGCAAGCAGAGGCACTACCCAGCCGACGAGTACTAACAGGATGGTTAACCCTATCTCTATGATAAAGTTTATCAACGCAATGGCTATACCGCGCCTTGTGTCGCGCCAAAGGGTGGGCCAGCTAAAGGGCTTATAGTATCCGGTAAGCCGCTCCTGTATTTCCTCGCTAAGAAAGGCCAGTACGGGCGCCATGACCGTAAGCACGAGGTAACGGTATACCTTGAAGCATATGAGCACAAACACTACTCGTATAAGAAAAAGTAATATCACCTGCAGGGCACTACGCCATCCGGTTTCCTCTGCCTCCCAGCCGGTAAGGGCCGTGAGGTAATCTGTGAGATCCGTGGCAAAATATAAAGCCAGCCAAATGGTAACTGAAAAAAGAACCAGATTACACAAAGCGGTACCCCATAGCCAGGGCATAAGCCCGTGTTCTTTTAAAAACCTCCAGGCGGCAGGATATTTTCTGAATCCTACCCAAAACTGACTTAGTACATTCATTATGATCCGGGTGTAGTGATTTGATTGTAAAATAGAACGAAACGGCTTATTAGTGACTGAAATATCATAAAAGAAACCGGCAAAATATGAAGATGAAGGGCGGATAAATGGACAAAAATGGTGTATAGCACTTCATTTTCAGGTCAAATACTTCCTGCTATTTTTCTGGACAGTTAGTTTAATATCATTTACCCTAATCACTTACTATCAGCATTTTATACACCTGACCCCACCCTAGCTGGCGCCCCGTAAACCTGCACAAAATACCGTAAAAGTTACACTGCTGAGATTAGATACACTTACCATGGGTATGAGGTGTAAAGCCTCCATACCTTAGTGATATGAAAATTTTACTTTCGTTGCTACTCTCTGTGACTCTGGTCGCTGGCGCCTTTGCCAAAGAAACAGTTAACGGCAAGGTAATGGAAGTGCGTGAAGGCGACCATTTGGTGATAAGTGTGGGGGACGGCGTCATGGTCAATGTACGCCTGGATGAAATAGACTGCCCTGAACAAGGACAGCCTTTTTTTGATGATGCAAAACGCTTTACTGAAAAGCTGACGCTGGGGAAGGATGTGTCTGTGGAGGTATCTGAAAAGAAAGCCAACGGCACCCTTATCGGAATAGTCAGCCTGGTAAAAAAAGAGCAGGTACTAAATTATGAGCTGGTAGAGGCCGGTTATGCATGGCATATGCAGCAGGGACTTACCTATACGGAGCATACTGATTCTTTGCTGGACCTTATGGACAAGGCACAGGAAAAAGGTAAAGGATTGTGGAAAGAAGGAAACCCGGTAGCCCCATGGGCCTACAGACAGCGCCAGAATATGTACGAAGCTAAAAGTTCTATGGACTGAGCTAACAATTAGCAGATTCAGTCAATCAAACATAGAAATCGCTATTCCAAACTGAATATCGTTTAGCGAACGATAAATTCGCGAAGCTATATATACTGACAGTAACACAATGAAATGCCCGGATTTTATCCGGGTTTTTTCTTTTAATGGGCGTAGATCATTTTCACGGTCATTCCCCCGTCAATCACGAAATTCTGCCCGGTGACAAAGCCCGAGGCTTCATTATCACATAAGTATAAGGCAGCCTTGGCGATATCTTCCGGTTCCCCTACCCTGCCCACTGGGTGCTGCTCTTTATCCACCTCCCTGTGGTTCACCTCTTCTTTTTCAGAAGGCTTCTGCCAGTCGCGCACTTCTATCCATCCGGGACTAATGGCATTGACTCTTACCTTATGCTGCAGGCTTATGGCCAGGGCGTGTGTAAGGGAGGCTATCCCGCCTTTGCTGGCTGCGTAGGCTTCCGAGCCAGGCTCAGACATGAGGTGCCGGGTGCTGCACATATTCAGGATGACCCCCTTACGCTCTTTCAGATCCGGAGCCGCATATTTGCTACACATAAAAGCTCCCCGCAGGTTTACAGCCAGTACACGGTCAAATTCGGCCACCTCTATCTCTTCCAGTGGCTTAAATTCACTCAGGCCGGCATTATTTATCAGCACATCAATAGCGCCATAGCGTGCACGGGTCATTTCCAGCATCTCCTGCACGGAGCCTTCACTGCCCACGTCTGTCTTGATGAAAAATGCCTCGCCGTTCTCTTCCTTAACCAGGCGCTCACAATCGCGGCCGGCTTCCTCGTCCGCTTCAGCGATGATAACATTGCCGCCCGCCCGGGCAAATGCCTGTACCAGTCCACGGCCAATTCCCTGGCCGCCACCGGTGACTATAATGGTTTTATTCTGATAGTGATACATGCGAAGGTAACCTCCGCCGCAGAGGAAGGTTTGGCCCTACAGGGCCAGCATAAGGAGTATATTCACTACTGCCATGAGGCCGCCGAATAAAAGCGAGCAGCGGATACCTTGTGCTGAAAAGCCTGCCACGGCCAAATGGATATAACGGACTATCAGCCCATCTATAAGGAGAATGGACAGCCCTACCAGCAGGTAGGGAAGGGGGAAGCCCAGCATGTTGAGAAGGGGAACCAGCGCGGCGTTGATCAGGGCAATAACAAGCGCCACCAGGAAGTTATCCCCAAACTCACGGATGCGTATACTGTCGATAATGGCAATGATGACCATACCGGCCACCAGATTACCCATAATTTTCAATAGAGCCTCCCACATAGGCGTCAGGGGTTTTCGTCTGATTCAAGATAGCGATCAATGGTTTCTTTCCATTCGGTCTTAGCCATATTTTCCAGCATTACCAGGTTTATCTTTTCCCTGAGGGGGCTACCCTGGGGCAGGGCAATGCCGTAATAAAACTTGTTAAAGACCTGGGGCAACACCTGAAGCTCTTCACTCTTTTTTTCTTTAAGAATGTACTTCAGTACCGGTGCATCATACACGACGGCGTCTATTTCTCCGCTCTCCAGTGCATCCACTGCTTCCACTACATTATCGTATCGGCGGTAGTTTATCTCACGCTTCTGCAGGTAAGCGGCGCTACTGGTGCTGGCCACACTGCCTACCTCTACATTATCGAGGTCCTCAGGGCCATCTACCAAGTGATTCATCTGGTTTATGGTCAGCGAGGAAGCTATGGCGGCCGTAAAGCTGGAAATTATAATCAGGGCCATGAACATCCATACCAGGGCCACTATCCGGCCACCAGTGGTAACGGGTGCCTTATCTCCGTACCCGACCGTGGTCATGGTAACAGCCGACCACCAAAGGCCTTGCGCTATTCCTTTTACCGGCGAACCACCAAATTGTTCACGGTTGGACCGGCGCTCAAAAAGCCACACCAGCAGGCCAAACACCAGTAGGACAAGGAGTAAGGCGCCTACTGCCTTAAAAAAGTCAAGGTTAAAAAAAGCCATAAAAGATTCTATCAGGCTCTTTTCACGCGAGCGGGTGGCTATCCCAAGGCCGGTTTGGTAGTAAGGAAAACTGAAATCAATTACACGCTCCCGGTCTTCGGTAATGGTGATAGCCGCTACGGCGGCGTCTAACTCTCCTGATTCGACCTTTTCGATAAGGGTAGGGAGATCGTACTCTTTGAATGTATAGGTGACCCCCATATGCCGCGCGATATTACGCCAGAGGTCGATGCTCATGCCTTGCCAGTCGCCCTCCTTGCGCATGACAAAGGGGGCTACCTCCTTGGTGCCAATAACTAACTCTCTGTTTAGCAAGGTACTATCCTGCTCTTCCTGGGCAAAAGACAGTGCAGGCACCAGGGCAATAAACATAAATAGGGCTAAGGGTAAAACGTAACGTAGCTGCATAAAATGAAATTATGCCGGATAAAGTGGGTAATTTTTGTGAGATTTGAAAGCCAGTACGCTTTGAGCAATCACACGATATGAAAATAGGCCTGTTATCTGACACCCATAGTTACCTGGACGATAAGATATTCGAATACTTTGACGCATGCGATGAAATATGGCACGGGGGTGACATAGGCAATGTGGAGGTGGCTGACAGGCTGGAAGCTTTTAAACCCCTGAGGGCCGTATGGGGAAACGTGGACGGCCACGACCTCCGGGCCAGATACCCGGAACATATGCGCTGGGAATGTGAAGGGAAGAAGATATACATGACGCACATCGGAGGCAAACCACCAACGTACAACCCTGACGTTCGCCACCGTATGAACGGTAATATGCCGGATATCTTTATTTGTGGGCACTCCCATATACTGCGCGTGATGAAAGACCCCAAACGGCCGGGCCTGCTCTACCTGAATCCCGGCGCCGCCGGTAAACATGGCTTTCATAAGGTAAAGACCATGCTCCGCTTTGACATTGAAGGCGGTAAGATCTTTAACATGGAGGTGATAGAGCTGGGCAAGAGGGGGACGCTGGTTTGATCTGGCTCCTTGTCTTATTTACCTGAAAAAGGGTACTCCCACTCAGTCCGCACCCTTTACCATTCGGAGTGAAATACTGCCCGGTGGGGCACCTTAATTATTTATAGAGGAGGCTGTGCTGCACTTTTGATGCATACTCAGACGCACAGACCAATGAAATCACTCTACCTATCCCTGCTTCTCTTACTTTTTGCGGCATCGACGACGCTGGCACAAAGCCTGGTGGCAGGCACTATTACCGATACTAAAGGCGAATCGCTGCCCGGCGCCAGTGTATACCTCCAGGGCACCTATGATGGCGCTTCTACCGATAGCCTCGGCACCTTTGGCTTTCAAACCTCCGAAGAGGGCGAGCTGACACTTATTATCAGCAGCATAGGCTACCATGGAGAAGGCCAGTCACTTACTTTGCCCGGCAACCACGAAAATCTGCGCATCAGCCTGAAGGAGGACATCTCCCAAATGGAGGAGGTAGTGATCACGGCAGGCGCCTACCAGGCTACTGATGAGAGCCGTGCGGTGGCCCTGAAGCCCATGGACATAGTAACTACGGCCGGGGCCCTCGGGGACATCAGCGGTGCGATACGGAAGCTTCCCGGTACCCAGCCGGCGGCCGATGATGGCAGGCTACTGGTAAGGGGTGGCACGAGCAGCGAGAGCCGCATCTACATAGATGGCATGTCTGTGCAATCACCCTTTGCTACAAAGCTGCCCGCCCTGCCTACCCGCGGACGCTTTAATCCCTTCCTTTTCAAAGGTATCACCTTCAGCAGCGGAGGCTACTCAGCTGAGTACGGCCAGGCACTGAGCTCTGTGCTGATACTAAATACGAAAGACCGCCGGGCAGTGCCTACTACCGAAATAAGCCTGATGACGGTAGGTGCGGGCGCTGCGCACGAGCAGCCCTGGAAAAGGGGCAGCCTGGCCCTGCGTGCGGACTATACTAACCTGCAGCCTTACCAGGGAATGATGAACTCGGAACGAGACTGGCAGAAAGCGCCCCGTGGCTGGAACGGCCAGCTATCACTACAGCAGGAAACGGGAGCGCATGGCCTGTGGAAGACCTTTGCCCAATACAGCAGCAATAAGCTGGCATTTAGGCAGAAAGAGCCTTTCCCCGGTGTGCCTGATGCCCTGAACCTGAAAAATGACTATTTCTATGGACAGACAGGCTGGAGTGGTCGCCTGTCTGACACCTGGAAACTACGGGGCGGGGTGAGCGGCTCCTATAACCTCGATGACTTCATCACAGACCTTGGCAACAGAAGAACTGAGCGAAATGGCCTGCATGCTAAGCTGGTGGCAGAGCACCATCTGCCCCGCCTGTCGCTAACAAGCGGCACGGAATGGCTGGCCGACCGCACCGTGGAATCGCTGAGCCATGACAGTCTTAGTACCTCATCTGAAGTACAGAGCCATACTACGGCTGTTTTTACAGAGGCTCAGTACCGGCTAAGTGGCTCTGTATCTGCCCGCGCAGGCCTGCGTTACCAGCACATGCAGCCGTCAGGCTCACACGGGCTGAGCCCCCGCCTGGGCCTGGCCTGGCAGGCGGGCGAGCATAGTCAGCTATCCGCTGCATATGGCACCTTCTACCAGCAGGCCGAGGCTGAATACCTCTTAGCAGAAAACAGCCTGGCTCCTTATGAGGCTGCGCACTACATACTTAATTATCAGTGGAACAAGAGCGACCGCCTGCTACGTGTAGAAACTTACTATAAAAGCTATGACCGCCTTACCAGAACGCTCTCCGGAATGCCTGAAAACACCGGAGAAGGATTCGCTAAAGGGGCTGAACTGTTCTGGCGTGACCGCGAGACTGTGAAAAACCTGGACTACTGGGTGAGCTACAGCTATACGGACACGGAAAGGACTTACAGTAACTTTCCGGTAGCTGCCACCCCCACATTTGTGAGCAAACATGTGGTATCAGTGGTGGGCAAGTATTTTGTACGGCCGATAAGAACCCAGTTCGGCACCAGCATACAGTATGCCTCCGGCCGACCTTACGATAACCCGGCCACTGAAGCCTTTATGGACGGCCGCACCAAACCAATCTTTACCATAGACCTGAACGCGGCTCACTTAATAAGTGACCAGGTGGTACTCTTTGCCAGCGTCACCAACCTGCTGGGCTATGACCAGGTATTCGGCTACCGCTATGCAGACACGCCGGGGGGTATGCTCAGGCAGGCCATCAGGCCGGATGCACCCCGGTTTGTATTTGCGGGGCTATTCATCACGCTGGAGAAAAAATCAACTGAAGAACTACTTAACCAATTTTAAATATCACGATCATGAAAACCATTCTTACGACTTTACTCGCTATACTAATCACGGGGATGACATACGCAGGCAATTATGAGGTGGCTATGCAAAAAGCCCTTACCCAGCTGAATGAGGCTGACTCACCGGAAGCCTTTACCTCAACCGCACAGGCCTTTGACCGGATAGGCAAGGTTGAGGAGGGTGAATGGCTACCCCAGTATTATGCGGCGTTTTGCTATATTCGGGCAGCATTTGCTGAAGGTGACGTAGCCATCAGGGAAAAACACCTCAACCAGGCTATGGTACATGTGGAAGCCGGACTGGAAAATGAGGACAACAGTGAACTGCAGACCCTGCTCGGGTATGCCAAAATGGGTCAGATTACGGTAGACCCCATGACCCGCGGTCCCCAGCTCACGCCTGAAGTGATGCAGGCACTTGGCAAAGCGATACAAATGAACCCTGAAAACCCCCGGGCCTATATGGTGATGGGTCAGATGAAACTGGGAACAGCCAGGTTTTTTGGTAAGGGAGAGGAGGAAGCCTGCGGATACATCACCCGGGCGCTGGAATTATTCGGGACAGAAGAGGTACCTGAAGGATCTATGCAACCTGCCTGGGGGCAACACTATACGACGCAACTGGCTGGAACGTGTACGGAAATTCTTGCAGAAAAAGGACAGTAATTGAAAAAGCAGCACCATATGCATTGGAAAAAAGCCACCAGAACTGTACTCATTATTTTGGTAGTCAACCTGGTGGTCTTTTTGTTCATATGCCCGCCCTGCATGACCACAGCAGAAGGCCTGGCAAAAATATGGGATGATGTCCTGTACAGTCTGCTGCTGTCCATAGGCCTTTGGCTGGGCAACGGCTACATTAGTGATTACCTGGACAAACGTATTTCCTGGATAGAAACGCCCCTCAAAAGGCTCCTTATCGGGCTTGTAGCCATGTTTGGCTATTCCACATTCATTACCCTGGTCATCTCCTTTGTCTTCCTGAGCCTGCGCCATCCGGAGTTTACGGCGACGGCAGGGTGGGAGTTTTTTGTAAAAGTGCTCAATGTGCCCCTGATCATCACCCTGGGCATCACCGCTTTTCTCACCAGCAGGGGCTTTTTACTTAGCTGGAAGCAGTCGGCCATAGACGCAGAACAAGCGCGGGCCGAGGCCATCAAGTTCCGGTATGATGCGCTGAAGAGTCAATTGAATCCTCATTTTCTATTCAATAGCATGAATGCGCTGACTAACCTGATCTACGAAGACCAGGAAGCCAGTGTACGCTTTGTGCGTCAGCTCTCACAGGTATACCGGTATGTGCTGGATACCCGCGATCAGGAAGTGGTGTCGCTTCAGGAGGAGCTTGGTTTTTTGGATGCCTATATCTTTTTACAAAAAATCCGGGTGGAGAAGGCGTTGGAGATCAAGCTTGAACCGGCGCTATGGCAAGTAAATGGTGTGGTACCTCCAATGAGCCTGCAGCTTCTGGTAGAAAATGCGATAAAGCATAACATTGCCTCTCAGCAGCAGCCTCTGCATATTTGTGTGAAGCTGGAAAACGAGTACATAGCCGTCACAAACCAGTTCAGGCCTAAGACCCCGGAGGATAACAGCAGCGGGCTGGGCCTGGAGACGTTGCGTAAGCGCTATGAAAACCTCACAAAAAAACCGGTGATAATAGACCAAACCAAAGAACACTACACTGTAAAAGTCCCTGTACTGACCCTGGAATGATCAATGTACTGATAATAGAAGACGAACAACCGGCTGTAAGGCACCTGCAGAAGTTACTGGAAAGGCATGCCCCTGATGCGGAGGTGTGTGGGGCCCTGGATACGGTAGAGGGGGCAATAAAATGGTTCAAGGAAAATGATAGCCCTGACCTGATCCTGTCTGACATCCGGCTGGCAGATGGCCTCAGTTTCGATATATTTAAAGAAGTACAGGTAAAGGCACCCATCATATTCACTACCGCCTATGATCGCTTTGCCATACAGGCTTTTAAGCTTAATAGTGTAGATTATCTGCTGAAGCCCATAGACGGACAGGAGCTGGAAGCTGCTCTGGATAAGTACCGCGGAATGAAGCCGGCAAAAAGCCCTGCCATACCGGACCTGGAGCAACTGGCCAGTAGCCTGCAGCAACTCACCAGGGGCTATAAAGGCCGATTTGTGGTGCGGATAGGCGAACGACTAAAGGCGATAGAGACGACCGATATCCTGTACTTTTACAGTAAGGACAAGATCACCTTTATGAAAACTGCGGACGGTAAGAGGCACGTAACTGACTACACACTGGAGCAACTGGAACAGCAACTGGACCCGGCGGAGTTTTTTCGAATAAGCCGGCAATACATAATCCGGTTTGAAGCCATAGAGGACATGGTGTACTACAGCTCTACCAAGCTGAAGCTAACACTGAACCACCAGGAAGAGAAAGACGTTTTTGTAAGCCGGCAGCGCCTGCACGACTTTAAAGAGTGGCTAGACAAATAGAAAAAGCCAGGACAAAAATGCCCTGGCTGATAATATCTATAATAGAAGAAGGATTAGATTACTCCTCAGACTTGCTTTCTTTCTCAGCTTTGGGAGCTTCTTCTTTCTTCTCAGACTTAGTCTTTTTTCCAGACTTGGCAGCAAATTCTTTTTTGATCTCCTCGATGTCGACCTGCTTCACGACAGGCTTAGTATTGAGACGCTTCATCTCGTCCTGTCTTCTCTTTGCTACTACTCTATTTTTTCTCGCTTTACGCTTAAGTGATGTTCCAGCCATGATTGTATCCTTTTTCGAAACGAATCGCAAAGTTAATATTAATACTAACATATCACAAGCCCTTATCTACACAATCCATGGCAAATCGTGGTTTTTTCACGGCAAATACCTAGCTTTTTGTTAGTTTTGCGGAAAATTTTTTAGCCCATGAGCAATCAGAAGCCCTCTTTACCTAAAGGAACACGAGATTTCGGGCCTGCCCAGATGGTCCGGAGAAACTATATTTTCGATACCATACGCAGCGTCTTTAAAAAATTTGGCTATCAGCCACTGGAGACACCCAGTATGGAAAACCTTAGTGTACTTACCGGAAAATACGGGGACGAAGGCGATCAATTGCTCTTCAAGATCCTGAACACCGGCGAATTCCTGAAGAAGACCCGTGCGACTGACTATGAAGCCGGTGAAAGCGCGATGCTCTCCAAAATAGCCGAAAAAGGGCTACGCTATGACCTTACGGTGCCATTTGCCCGCTATGTGGTCATGAATCGTAGTGATATAACCTTTCCCTTCCGCCGCTACCAGATACAGCCGGTATGGCGGGCAGACCGCCCCCAGCGGGGTCGCTACCGTGAGTTTTACCAGTGTGATGCCGACGTAGTGGGTACTGATTCGCTCATATGCGAGGCGGAGATCATGCAGATGATCAGCGAAGCCTTTGGCAAACTGGGCCTGAAAGACTATACGGTAAGCCTCAATAGCCGTAAGGTGCTCACCGGCATTACCGAAGCCATTGGAGCAGCCGGAAAAGAAGCTGAATTTTGCGTGGCAATAGACAAGCTGGACAAGATAGGCGAGGAAAAGGTAATGGACGAACTGCGGGGCCGGGGCTTTAGCGAGGAAGCTATAGAGAAGGCACGCCCCGTACTGAACATGGACAAGGGAAATGACGGTCGGCTGGCTGCCCTGGAAAAAATGTTTGCTGCCAGTGAGGCGGGCCGAAAGGGACTGGAGGAAATACGCACTATATTCTCTCTGATGCAGGCGATGAACGTAAGCACAGAGCGCATCTCATTTGATCCTACCCTGGCAAGGGGACTCTCTTACTACACTGGTGCCATATGGGAAGTAAAGGTGAATAATGTGAAGATGGGCAGTGTCTCGGGTGGTGGCCGCTACGACAACCTTACCGGCGTATTCGGCATGCCTGACATGTCCGGCGTAGGCTTCAGCTTTGGCGTAGACCGCATCTACGACGTACTGGAGGAGCTGGACCTGTTCCCCTTGGATGTACTTGAGTCTACCCGCGTCCTGTTCATTAACTTTGACGACAAAAGCACCATGGCTGTGCTTCCTCTGCTTACGGACCTTCGGAACGAGGGCATCAACTGCGAAGTGTATCCGGACGCCGTCAAACTGAAAAAGCAAATGAACTATGCCGATAAAAAAGGAATCCCCTATGTGGTGCTGGCCGGCTCTGAAGAAATAGCCTCCGGCAAATATACCCTGAAGAATATGACTACGGGGGAGCAGGTGCAACTGACTCCCACTGAGATTATCAGCCGCATGAAGGCTAACTGATACGCACAAACCTAAAAGACTACCATGATGAGTACGCACATCATAGACCCTACTAAAGAGCTTACCTTTGAGCACCTGAACATACTTGTGCGACCTGGCACGACCATAGAGCTGAGTGATGAGGCTATAAAGAAGATAGAAAAATGCCGGGCCTACCTGGACAAAACGGTAAAAGACTCCGTAATGCCGGTATACGGTGTAAACACGGGATTTGGCTCACTTTACAAAAAAAACATCCCCGCGGAAAGTCTGACCGAACTGCAGGTGAACCTGGTACGGTCTCATGCATGTGGCGCAGGCCGGGAGATTCCTTCGGAAATTGTTCGCCTCATGCTGGCGCTGAAGGTACAGAGCCTCTCATATGGCCACAGCGGTGTACAGCTTGTCACTGTACAGCGCCTGATTGATATGTTTAATGCCGGCATTTGCCCTGTAGTGTATGAATTTGGTTCACTCGGCGCCAGTGGCGACCTGGCCCCACTGGCACATCTGAGCCTGCCCCTGATCGGCGAGGGTGAAGTAATCCTGGACGGTGAACGAATAAGCGGGGCAGAGATGAATCGCCGTATGGGCTGGGAGCCGGTGGCCTTCAAATCAAAAGAAGGATTGGCCCTGCTAAACGGCACACAGTTTATGAGCGCCTTTGGCGTGTACTGCCTGATGCAGGCCCGTCGTCTTTCCATCTATGCAGACCGTATTGGCGCCCTTTCACTTGATGCCTTCGATGGTCGCCTCGATCCTTTCGAAGACCTTATTCACATTATCAGACCCCAGGCCGGGCAGCGCCGTACCGCCGAAGCCTTCAGAAAGCTGCTCAAAGACAGTGAAATGATGGCCCGTGAGAAAAAGCACGTGCAGGACCCCTACTCCTTCCGCTGCATTCCCCAGGTGCACGGCGCCTCAAAAGATGCGATCCGGTACGTTGAAAGTGTGTTTCTGGCTGAAATAAACGGGGTGACGGACAATCCGAATATTTTCCCTGACGAAGACAGGATCATATCGGGAGGAAACTTCCACGGCCAGCCCCTGGCCATGGCCCTGGACTTTCTGGCTATTGGCCTGGCTGAACTGGGCAGTATCAGTGAACGGCGTACCTTTCAGCTAGTGAGCGGCAACCGCGAGCTGCCCGATTTCCTGGTGGCTAACCCTGGTCTGAATAGCGGACTGATGATACCGCAGTATACGGCCGCCAGCATCGTGAGCCGAAATAAGCAACTGTGCACACCTGCATCTGTGGATAGTATTGTTTCGTCTAACGGCCAGGAGGACCACGTAAGTATGGGAGCAAATGCTGCTACCAAGACTTATGAGGTGGTTAATAATTTATACAGCATACTGGCTATAGAATGCATGTGTGCCTCACAAGCATTATCTTTCCGCGAAGAAAAGACCTCCCCTTTCCTGCAGGAATTTGCAGACAATTTCAGAGAAAAGGTGTCGTTTATTGATAATGATCGTATTTTTCGGGAAGACATCCGCCATGCGGAAGAGTTTCTGAAAGAGTATACCCTTAATTCGCCAATTTGAGAAGATACACATTCGCCATGTTCAGATTCCTGACGCTAATTTTCACCGGCTTATTTGTCGTACAGGCAGCGCATGCCCAGATAGAAAGTGATAAGAGCAGGTTCAGGGTAGATTATGTGGCGGGATGCGTTCCCCTGGATGTAACGATAACCAACCTGTGGCCGGACCAGAACATTAATGTGAATTTTCACCCCAAAGGCCGGGAAAATCCACCGGACGTCACGGAGTTAAACGCGACCACGTTCACGTATACCTATACCGAGCCGGGGGATTACCTTCTGGAACAGATACTTGCCCTGCCCGATGACCAGATTACTGACAATGAAGATAAGTGGGACCAGATCACCATCTCGGTCTATGAGCCTCTGCCCCCAACGGCAACTGTCTATCGCTGTACTAACCATACCATACGGGTAGATATCGATACAGAAGCAGACTCCTACGACCAGTACCTGATAGACTATGGCGATGGCAATACGGCTTATACGGATGGTACAAATATACCTGTCTACTCCTACGCAAGCCCGGGCACATACACCATTACCATAGATGGTCTGTATGCCGGTGGGAAAATGAACTGCGATACGTACTCTGAGACCATCACTACCATAAATCAGCTTACTGCCGGACAGGTAGAAAGCCTGACGGTAACTAATACAGACCGTACCAACGGCCAGGTAACGCTGGGGCTGAACCTTGCCCCTGCCACTACCTATGAACTGGAGGTATCACGAGGAGGCTATAATAATTTTACCTACGTGCGAACCCTGGAGCCGGAAGCTACCGAGGCCGTCATAGAGGGGCTCAATACGCTGGAAAGATATTATTGCTTTCGTGTGGTAGCCACTACCGGTTGCTCTGACGCTGACATACCTTCTAACATTGTGTGCAGTGTAAAAACGGAGGCCACGGCCCGTAATAATGAAAACCGCATAACCTGGGAAACCAGCGTGCTGGACTTCGATGCTTTTGACCTGTACCGTGACGGGGAACTGATTACGTCAATTACGACCAGTGGCAGCAGGGGCTATACCGATCAGGATGTTGAATGCCAGGTTGAATACTGCTACACTGTACAGACCCGCAATATAACGAGTACCTCCGAGGGCAACCCTGCTTGTGTTACGGCCATATCTAATCGTACACCTGCCTCAGTTACAGACCTCGCAGTAAGTGTGGTGGGGGATAGTGTGCAGGTAACCTTCCTGCCTCCGGAAGATGAGGGCAATGGTCGCGGGGTATTGTTCCGTAGCCAGGGCCAGGGCTCATTTTTACCCCTTGATACCATCAGCGGCACCACCTACTTTGATTCCAGGCTAAACCTGAATACTAATGAATACTGCTACAGCCTTCGCTTTGCGGATGAATGCGATAATGTATCGCAGCCGAGCCTGGTGGCATGCCCCATGATCCTCTCCCTGGAGCAGTCCGGAGATAATATTTTACTGGAATGGAATGAGTATTTTGGTTTTGAAAACCTGCTGTATTACCTGGTAGAGGAATATGACGAGAACGGTCAGGTAGTAAACAGTACGACGACCGCCACGCCATCTATCACCCTGCAGGTAGAGCTTGAGCAACGTATATATTACGCATTCCGGGTCGTAGCCGTGAGTGCCGGTAGCGGGCCGAACGGTGCTGCATTGTCAGCTTTAAGTAATGTGGCGACCCTTACCCTGGAGCCGACCTTTGCCTTGCCTACTGCATTCACACCCGACGGAGACGGGATTAATGACCGCTACGCTCCCCTTGGCACCTATCTGCAAACCTTCTCCCTCTATGTGTATAATCGCTGGGGTGAACTGGTATACGCTGAGACCGATGGCACCCAGGGCTGGGACGGCACCTTTAACGGCCAGGCTGCTCCTGAAGGCCGTTACACCTGTGTGACTGATGTACGTGACACCAGCGGGGGCACCACCACCCTCCGCGAAAGCTTCATGTTGCTTAGAAACAGGTAAACACCCGGCCTCTCTCGCTGTTTAATTGGTTAATATTAGTAAATGGCTCCCATAGTCCGACTGGAATGCGTATAATTGCAGCCCTAAAAGACAAATCGAGCGATATTTTTCAGATTTAGACCCAAGTATTATGTTCGATATGATGAAAATGATGGGCAAGATGAAGGAGGTTCAGGCTAAAATGCGTGAAGTCCAGGAAAACCTTGTCCACGTAACTGCCACCGGTGAGGCTGGCGCCGGCATGGTAAAAGCCACAGCTAATGGCCACAAGCAAATCATCGAGCTCACGATAGATCAGGACATGATCAAACCGGAAGACCGGGAGATGATTCAAGACCTGACCATAGCCGCCGTAAACAGTGCACTGGCTGCTGTGGATGTGAAGGTAAAAGAGGAAATGAAGAAGCAGACCGAAGGGGTACTGCCTAATATCCCGGGGCTGGACCTGAGCGGCATGATGTAATGCCACACACTGCCATTGTCATCCTTAATTATAACACGCGGGGTTTTCTTCAAAAGTTTCTGCCCGGCGTACTGGCACACAGCGGAGACTGTGAGGTAATAGTGGCGGATAACCGTTCTCCGGATGATTCAGTGGCATTTATGAAGGAGTTTTACCCGGAAGTCAGACTTATAGAGACTGAAGAAAACCTTGGGTTTGCCAGCGGCTATAATGAAGTACTAAGACAGGTAGAGGCAGATTACTACATACTGCTGAATAGTGACGTAGAGGTAACACCAGACTGGACTGCCCCCCTGCTAAGGCTAATGGAATCAAACCCGGAAGTAGCCGCATGTCATCCGAAGATACTGGCATACGATGACAAATCGCTCTTTGAATATGCCGGTGGAGCAGGTGGCTACATTGACAGGCTGGGCTACCCATTTTGCCGGGGCAGGCTATTTGACACGCTTGAAAAGGACGAGGGTCAGTATGATGATACGCGGCGGGTGTTCTGGGCCACAGGTGCCTGCATGATGGTACGGGCCGATATTTATCATACCTGCGGCGGATTGGATGATAGCTTTTTTGCCCACATGGAAGAGATAGACTTTTGCTGGAGAATACAATTATCCGGCCATAAAGTATACTATTGTGGCGAAAGCAGTGTACATCATGTAGGCGGAGGAACTTTACCCAAGACCAGCGCCCGGAAAACCTACCTCAACTTTAGAAACGGGCTGGCGATGTTGTACAAAAATTGCCTGCCGGCAACTATTTGGTGGGTAATTCCTTGCCGAATATTACTTGACTGGGTGGCTGCGGCAAGATTTTTTTTACAGGGTAAGCCGGCGTTCGGCCAGGCGATATTCAGAGCGCACCGTGATTTCGTAAAAATGAGGGGTGATCTGAAAATTAAAAGAAAGAATACGCTTAAGCAAAAACCACAGCGGGTTGAGAGAGTTATCTACCCGGGCAGCCTCTTATATGACTATTTCGTAAAAGGCAAAAAACGCTTTTCGGAATTAAACTTTCTGCCTGAAAATCAAAAATAAAAGATCGGACTATGGCGCCTTCTCAGGTGTCTTCGGAAGTTCATAATAAACGCTAAACCTAAGTAAAGTATAATTGGTGAGCCGAAGGCCAGAAAGGAGGAATATATAAAAAATATCCTAATGCTTGCAGTGGGAATACCAAGCTTATGGCCCATGTGCGTACACACCCCGAAAGCCCTATCTTCAAAAAATTGCTGGATTCGTTTCATTCTTTAAATAATTTTCAAAACAAATATAATAATCGAATTGTTCAATTTCAGAATGGCTTGCGCTTATTTTTCTTACGTTTGATTGCATAACAAATTTTATAAAGATACTTTCGCAAGTAATTCAACCAAAGTTTTCAAACAAATAAATGGTTCAGATGAGAAGATTAATTTTTGCCCTGACCTTATTGGGTACATTTGCCTTTACAGGTTGTGCGCTGAATAAAATGATCAAGATGGCTGAGGAGCAGGACCTTACAGTTTCTCCTAATCCACTTGAGGTTCATGGCGACTCAGTTCAGTTCGAGATGTCGGCTGTACTTCCTGTCAAAATGCTCAAAGAGGGTAAAACGTATACCGTACTACCTACTTATGAGTACGAAGGTCAGGAGAAAGAGCTTGAGGGAATCGATTTTACTACCGAGCAGTTCCCGAATGCTGATGATCAGCAGCCCCGCATTACCGAAAATTTTGCTTTTGCATACGATCCCGACATGAGCAATGGCGGTCTGTATATTAAAGGCGTTGCCAAAGATAATGACAGCGACAAAAGCAAAGAAACAGACAAGATGAAAGTTGCCGAAGGCCTTATTACAACATCAAGGCTGGTAATGGATTCTTACTATTCAAATTATGCTGATCACGGGTATAACAACGAAGAGGAGCTTATACCTACTACTATTGACTTTTACTTTACTCAGGGTAGCTCTTATCTGCGCCCCAGTGAGAGAAGAAGTGATCGTGGAGACAACCTGCAAAGCTTCATTGCTGAGAAGAACGTAACCCGCACAGTAACTATCACAGGTACTCACTCGCCTGAAGGTCCTGAGCGTATAAACGAAAACCTTTCTGAAGAACGTGCCAAAGCTATTGAGAACTGGTACCGTCAGCAAATGAGACGCTATGACTATCAGGGTATGGCAGATAGCATTGAGTTCATTCTCAAGCCTGTAGTACTTGAGTGGGAGCCTTTCAAAGTTATGCTGGCCGAATATGACGGTATCAGCGAGCAGGAGAAGCAAGAGTATATTAATATCATCAACGGTTCAGGCTCTTATGTAGAGAAAGAAGACCAGATGCATCAGCTTCCTACTTATAACAAAGTATTCAGAGAGCTGTACCCTGAACTTCGTAGAGCTAAAACTGAAGTACTGACTGTTAAGGAAAAGAAATCAGACGCAGAGATATCTGTACTGGCAAGAGGTATTGCCGAAGGCACTACTGCCCCGGATACACTTTCTGCTGAAGAGTTAGGATATGCCGTAGTGCTTACACCAGATTTGCAGGAGAGAGAGACGATATTGGTTGCTCTCGTTAAAAAATCTGATAACTATGTAGCGCACAATAACCTGGGAGCTGTATACCTTGAGATGGCTGAGCGCGCTGATAACGAAAGTACACAAGAAGAATTGATAGAAAAAGCCATCAATCAGTTCGAAATGTCTAATCAAAAGCAGGAAAATGCTGAAGCTTATATGAACCTTGCCGGTGCCTACATGATGCAGGGCCGCATGGACAAAGCTCAAGACATGGCTGTTAAAGGTGCTAACATGCAGATGAGCACTGAAGAGAATACCCGCGGCAGCAACGGTGTTCGTGGTGTAATTGCCATCAAAGCCGGTGAGTACAGAGAAGCCATTAACCTTTTGTCTTCCGCTCCTGAAACAGCGCCAAATAAATTTAACCTTGCGCTTGCACAGGTTCTTACTCAGGACTACAGAAATGCTCTGACTACACTTGAGGACGTGATCATGATGGACGACGAGTCTGACATCCACGGTTATGCTCACTACCTTGCAGCCGTAGCTAACGCTCGTCTGCAGCAGGAAAGCAAAGTGTATGAGCACCTGACCAAAGCTGTGGAAGCTAATAGCGACCTAAGAGCTAAGGCTATGGACGATCTTGAATTCAGAAACTACAGCGAATCTGAGGAGTTCAAAAACGCCTTGATGTAATCATCACAACGGTTGAAATACTCAAAACCCCGGGCCAATGTCCGGGGTTTTTTGTTATACCTCAATCAAATACGGCCTGCCTTTGTTAATTGGGAGATCGTTAGCTATTTTTACCGCACTTAAAACAACGCTGTGGCATGAGAGAAATCCAATTTAGAGAAGCCCTGAACGAGGCAATGTCCGAGGAAATGCGCCGTGATGAGAGTGTTTTCCTTATAGGTGAGGAAGTGGCCGAATATAACGGGGCCTATAAAGTAAGCCAGGGCATGCTGGATGAGTTCGGAGCCGAACGGGTGATAGATACCCCAATCGCCGAACTGGGCTTTGCAGGTCTGGGTGTGGGTGCTGCTATGAACGGCCTGCGCCCGATAGTGGAGTTTATGACTTTTAACTTTTCCCTGGTAGCCATTGACCAGGTAATAAATAGTGCCGCCAAAATGCTATCCATGTCCGGCGGGCAGTTTAATATCCCTATGGTATTCCGCGGGCCCACTGGTAATGCCGGCCAGTTGAGCTCACAGCACAGCCAGAACTTTGAAAACTGGTATGCCAATACGCCCGGACTCAAGGTAGTAGTTCCTTCTAATCCTTATGATGCCAAAGGGCTGCTAAAAACCTCTATCCGTGACAATGACCCCGTAATCTTTATGGAGTCTGAACTGATGTATGGTGACAAAGGCGAAGTACCTGAAGAGGAATACCTCATAGAGATAGGCAAAGCCAAGACAGTACGCGAGGGTAGCGATGTGACCATCGTGAGCTTTGGCAAAATGATGAAAGTGGCCCTGGAAGCCGCTGAAGAAGCCGCTAAAAATGATATTGACGCTGAGGTGATTGACCTGCGTTCCGTACGTCCTATCGATTATGAAGCAGTAGTGGAAAGTGTGAAAAAGACCAATCGCCTGATCATTGTGGAAGAAGCCTGGCCCCTGGCGGCTATTTCTTCTGAGATCAGCTACCACATTCAGAAGCATGCCTTTGATTACCTGGATGCCCCTATCCACCGTATCAATAGCATGGATGTGCCTCTCCCCTACGCGCCTACCCTCATCGATGCGGTGCTGCCTAACGTAAAGCGCACGCTGGAAGCAGTAGACGCTGTACTGTATAGATAGGCTATCTACAAATCTTATCAAAAATGAGGGCTGCCTGCTTATTAGCGGACAGCCTTTATTTTTTATTCCAGCGTAATACGGCAATGGTTTTGGCCCTAGCTCTTACAAAAAGAAAGGCTCCACAAGTGGCAGCCTTTTCTTCACTCTTAGCCTTATTGAGAAACCCACTGCATAAGGAGAGCACATCCATATGCAGCATAAGTTCCTAGAAAGTAACCAAATACAGCCAGTAGAACACCCACCGGAGCCAAAGCAGGGCTGAATGCTGATGCAACCACGGGTGCTGATGCGGCTCCACCTACGTTAGCCTGACTACCCACAGCAACAAAAAAGAAAGGTGCACGAATAATCTTCGCGACGATAAGCAGAAGGGTTACGTGAACCAACATCCAGATTATTCCTAACAAAAAGAACTCCCAATAATCCTTAATAGCTTCAACATCCATATGCATGCCAATAGTAGCTACCAGTACATAAATCATCACACTACCTAACCTGGAGGCCCCTACGCCTTCTAGCTTTCTGACACGGGTGAAAGAAAGGGCTAAACCTAAAGTTGTAGCAATTACGATAAGCCAGAAGAAAGAGCTTCCCAGGCTAGCGCGTTCCAGCAGCATCACAGTACTTAAATCTCCGCTTGCTTCAGCCGCTTCCAAAGTTCCGTAAATGGTAACCACTTCAGCTTTAGTCACAGTGATGTATTCCTGAATGTTAGTAGCGATAATATCTGCAAAAAAATGACCAATAGCTGTCACTACAAACCCTACCCCCAATACCTTCATAGTATCAGATAAGGTGGGCAGTTTTAAAATTGAGGCACGATAATCTTCGACCCGTTTTTTCAAGTCTTCGATTGCTGAGCTATCTGCGTTAAATGCCTTATCTACCTGTTTATACATACCCGCGCCCAGTAAAAGAAAGGCCATCCAAATGTTGGCTACAATTACATCTACGGCAATCATAATACTATAAAGGCTTCCACTTGGCTTGAATATTTCTAACATGGCTGCCTGGTTAGCTCCGCCGCCGATCCAGCTACCGGATATTGTTGCCATGCCCCTCCATAGTGCATCTTCACCCTCGCCAAGCATACTGGGTGCAACCGCTTTAAAAATCATAAGGGCAATAGGGCCGCCGATCACTATGCCGACAGTGGCCGTAAGAAACATGATAAGAGCCTTGGGGCCGAGTTTGAGAATCCCCTTTAGGTCAATAGAAAGGGTAAGAAGGACCAAACTGGTAGGCAAAAGATAGCGTGTGGCCACAAAATACAGTTGGGACTTCTCTCCGTCTATAAGGCCAAAAGTATTGTAAAGACTGGGAATAAAATAGCACAGCAGCAGTGCAGGAACTACACTGTAAAATTTCTTCCAGCTTTTGAGGGAAGAGGTGTAAAATATGGCGGCCAGGGTAATCATCAGAAGCCCCAGCACAACGGCATCGTTAGTAATGAAGGCAGCACTGTGTACCGCTTCGGTCGTTTCTTCAGCTACCGCGGCGATATCATTCATAGCGGCAGAGTCTGCCACTACTAAACTATCCGGGGCAGCCAGGCTATCGGTCATTTCCTGCATAGGTCATTCAGAATTTTAGCCTGTAAAACTACCATTTTTTACCTCATGGCAAAAAGGGCCTTTTGCTTATACTACCCCGGCCTCTTCCAGTATAGTAGCGAATTCACTGAGCATCATGGCCGTGGCACCCCACACCACATGCCCCTCCAGATCGAAATAAGGTGCTTTAATTGAAAATTTTGCCTGGGTAGGAATGGCCTTCATTTTTCGTTTTTCCGCAAGGAGCAGGTGGTCAAGCCTTGCTTCTATTACCTCCGCTACCTCCAAAGGCTCAGCCACAAACTGAGGCTTATGGGTGACCATACCTACAAAAGGAGAAACCAGGAAATTACTTGGAGGAATATAGAGTCTGCTTAATGCTCCGAGTACGTTAATTTCTCCGGCTGGCACGCCTATCTCCTCCTCCGTCTCGCGAAGGGCTGCCTGCAGGTCTGTTTCATCCATTTCCAGCTTGCCACCCGGGAAGCTAACCTGGCCGCCATGGACGCCGGGGTACTGAGGTCTGCGGATAAGAGGGAAGTACCAGTGGTTACCCTCAGGGTATAGCAATAGCATGACCCCTCCCCTACGTGGATTTAACCTTTCCAGGTTATTAAAACTTCCTCTCCGTCTTTCTGAGGGAGACATTTTAAGTTGGGCATTTTCCCCGGGCAAATCTTCGTCCGCCAGCCGGCGGTATAAAGTTTGAAGCCATTCGGGTGCATCATGTAGCATTCTTTCCATCACTCGGCACAAAATTACCAAATAGATACGCTTTTTTACTAAAACATTTTAACTACTTGGTTTACAAATCGTTAGTATTCCAAATCATGTTATCATATATAAAAACCCTCCATACCGTTCGCGAAAAGGATTCCTACACTATTTCGGTTAACCCCCTCCTCAACCGGATTTATGTTTCCTTTAAGCAATATCTACATAATCCCGGCACAGCAATGGAGTTTGACAGAGATATGGAAATTGCTTTTTCTGAGGTTATCAGTGACTGTACCATAGTTGTTGATCGCCGGGAGGCCAACTGGCCGCTTGCTAAAAATGACCCTTTCCGGTTTAGCCTTATCACCAAATCCCTTACCTACTCTATCAAAGCTTTAGCAGAGGTGGTAGATGCCGACCAGTATATACCTGATCTTTTAAATAACCGCCTTTGCTTTCCTTTTGACCCCATATTTAAAAAGGTCACTAGCTTGCATGCGGCGGAAACATGGCTTAATACACTGAAAATTACCCCCTTTAAAGGGGAACTTTTCCATAAAGAGGCATGAAATTTGATACGAATTAAGGCGAAACCATTTCCCACTTTGCCTTTTTATTTATGAAACCTTATTACCTTCCGCTGCTCCTGATTCTGCTTTCTGCCTGCTATGCCACTTCGCCGCGTCCTTCTGACCCTAACTTACTGGACGCTACCTTACCGGTAAAACCACACGATGGCCCTGTGGAAGTCATATTCCCAGGTGAGCCCCGGCCAGAAAAAGCATACCGTAAGGTGGCGCTGGTAGAGACTCACGGGGACGTACCTGCACGCCGGGTAGACAAACTCAAGGAACAGGCCCGCCGCTACGGTGCTGATGCCATCATTATCCTTACCTCAACTTCCGAGCCGGTACTTACTAACGACGAGGGCATATATGAATCCCTATCAGAAGCCCTTACCGGTAATGAGATCCCCGATAACTGGTATGTCAGCAATGTGCCATTCATGCAGGCGCTGGCTATCGTGTATGAGGAGAGCCTGGCTCCTGAGCGGTTCAATCAGTTTGCAGAGGTAAGAATATACGATGAAGAAAATGGAAAATACGGAAGTAATGTTTTGAAGACAGTGGAGTATAACTACCGCGGACATATTAAAAATGAGTATGTGACTGACAGCGCAGTGGCCTTGGGAGCAGAAAGCCTGTACCCGCAGCGAACAAACCCGGACTTTCTCATAAACGGAACCAAAGACTGGGTAGAGACTGCGATACATTACGAGGGGGAGTATCGGGTATTAGAAAGAAGGCAGGAAGATAATACCGGGAGATGGCAGCGGTATGTTAAGGTCTACTTTAACAGCAACCGGCAGCCTATGCGCCTGGAACTGACGGAAAGAGACCTATATCCCGGCCAGCGAGCTAAAAGCCTGGAGCTTTTCCCGACGTATAATCAGGAAGATCTTCTGACCAAGCTGGTCGTTTTCGAGACCGTTCATGGCAAAAGATCTCCTGTATATGCAGAGGAATACAGGTATGACAAAGACCGACTCATACAGCAGGAGGTGTTTAAAATAAAAGACGGGGAGAAATTTCCCAGGCTGCTGATAGACTTCAAGGCCTTTCCTGAGGATTATGATACAAATGAAGCCCACAATCAGTAATGCACTCCCGGCCATTATCTGAGTGTGCATTTTTCGACTATAAACCTATCGCATGAAGACCTTTTACCCTCATCTGTTATTTATTCTGCTTCTACTCCCAGGGTGCTATATGAACAGCGGCCTGTATACTGATGCGGCGGTGCTGGACACGTCTATTCCCAGCAGGCCGTATGCAGGGCAGGTAGATGTTTATTTTCCCGGAGAGCGGCTTCCGGATAAAGCATACCGCAAGGTTGCCTTTCTAGAATCGGACAGATCCGACCCCTCCGACAGGATTCAGGACATGAGAAAAATGGCCAGAAAGTACGGTGCTGACGCCATTATTTTTCTATCACTTACCCCCTCGTTACAGGTACAGGCGGTAAATGACAGTGAGCTGAACGGTGAGCAGGTTGATGTGAGGTCGGTAGGACATCCCTTTTTACAACATGCGATTGCCGTGGTATTTGAGGAAAACCTTTCCCCCTCAGCATTCAATCAATACGCAGAAGTATACCTGCAAGGGGATGGCGAAATGAAGGAGGAAACGCTCTTACTTAAAACCACTTATGACTATTATCAAAATGTAGCTGATAAGAAAATACTTGCAGAGGGAAAACTGGTGGAAAAGGCCTATTTATACCCCGAACGTACCAGTATAGGCTATCTGCTAAGCTTTGCCGACAGCCCGGCAGAAAACAATAGAAACTCCGCCGGAAGACAAACAGGCCGGGGACATGACTGGCAAAGAAAGTTTAGAGTGGTTAGAAGTCAGGAAGGGTTTATCAATAAAATATTTCTTAAGGAGAAGGACTTGTACCCTGGCCAGGGGTATGAGTCCTTTATTCTCCACCTTCACTATGATAACGAGGGCAGAATAGTACAAATGAAAGTGTACCAGGACGGTGGAGCAAGAAACCACCTTAAGGAAGTGCATACCTATTCTTACCGGAATAACAGGCTCAGCGAAGAAAAAATCGCCAGGATGGAAAACGATGAGCTAAAAGCATGGCTGAGAGTAGAATACACACCATTTCCGGAAGATTACACCATAGACCAGGCGCGTAATCCATAAAAAAATCCCGGGATGAACCGGGATTTTCAAGAATCGGAATGAGCAACATTCCCTTTTTGCAGGTACAGAAAATAAAATCCTAAAACTGGGCTTCTTCGGTACTGCCTTTGAGAGCGGCCGTACTGGCCTGTCCCTGGGTAACGGTATTCTGAACAGCATCAAAATAGCCGGTACCCACAAAGGCCTGGTGCTTAACCGCTTTAAAGCCCTGATCCATAAGCCCGAACTCACGCTGCTGCAGAGCAGAATATCCAGCCATACCTCTTTTACGGTAGTCTGATGCCAGCTCAAACATGCTGGTGTTTAGGGCATGGAAACCAGCCAGCGTAATAAACTGGAACTTATAGCCCATCTCGGCAAGCTTCTCACGGTACTCGAACATCTCAGCCTCAGAAAGCTTGCTGGCCCAGTTAAATGAAGGAGAGCAGTTATATGCCAGCATCTTATTCGGATACTTTTCCTTGATGGCCTGGGCAAACTCGCGGGCCTCCCCCAGGTCAGGGTGAGATGTCTCACACCAGATAAGGTCAGCATAAGGCGCATAGGCAAGGCCTCTGGCTATGGAAGGTTCCAGCCCGTTTTTCACCTTGTAGAAGCCTTCATGTGTACGGTCACCCAACAGGAACTGGTGGTCTCTTTCATCTATATCACTGGTGATCAGAGTAGCTGCATCTGCGTCTGTTCTGGCCACGATGATGGTAGGGACCTGGCATACGTCCGTAGCCAACCTGGCAGCTACCAGTTTATTCACTGCCTCATGGGTAGGTACCAGTACCTTACCTCCGAGGTGACCGCATTTTTTGGCAGAGCTGAGCTGGTCCTCAAAGTGAACGCCTGCAGCACCGGCTTCGATCATCATTTTCATGAGTTCGAAGGCATTCAGGTTGCCACCGAACCCGGCCTCGGCATCAGCAACGATTGGCGCCATCCAGTAGGTGTCACCCTCTCCGCTCATGGTTTGAATCTGATCTGCACGCATCAGGGCGCTATTGATCCTTTTCACTACGGCCGGCACGCTATCCACAGGGTAGAGACTCTGATCGGGATACATATTGCCGGAGAGGTTGGCATCTGCCGCTACCTGCCAGCCGCTAAGGTAGATAGCCTTAAGTCCGGCGGCTACCTGCTGTACGGCCTGGTTTCCGGTAAGGGCTCCCAGTCCCGCTACATATTCTTCTGAGTGGAGAAGGTCCCACAGCCGTTCGGCTCCCATACGGGCAAGGCTATACTCAATCCTTACGGTGCCCTGTAGTTTCACTACCTCTTCGGCAGAGTAGGGTCTTTCCACGCCCTTCCAGCGTGAGTTGGTCTTCCATTCTTCCTGTATGCGAAAAATCTTGTCCTTAGTAGTCATGATATAGGTGTATTAAAAAAGGTATCGTTAAATGGTATTATCGGGTAAAGAGTGAGAAGTGGCACTAGGCCAGTTTCTCATAGGCGGGCAGGGTCAAGAATGACACAAACTGCTTATCCGTCACTAAGTCGTCAAAAAGAGCGGCTGCTTCCTCATAGCGACCTGCCTTGTAGGCATCTTCGCCTACCATGCTCCTGATGCTTTCCTTTTCTTCAATAAGCACCTGGCGATAAAGGTCCGTATCCACGGGGCGGCCATCGTCCAGCGTGATGCCCTCGTTGTGCAGCCACTGCCATACCTGGGCACGAGAGATTTCGGCTGTTGCCGCATCCTCCATAAGGTTATAAAGAGCCGCGGCGCCAGTGCCCTGCAGCCAGCTACCGATATACAGTATGGCTACATTAACATTTTGCCTCAGGCCCGTCTCAGTGATTTTACCCCCCTCAATGCTGGTATTCAGCAGATCTTTAGCAGAAATGTTCAGATCGTCCCGCTGGCGATCTTTTTGGTGGGGCTTATCAGTAAGCTTTTTATTAAACTCTTCCATAGCCACGGGTACCAGGTCAGGGTGGGCTACCCATGTACCGTCAAATCCGTGCTCTGCCTCCAGGCGTTTATCCTCACGCACTTTTTCAAAGGCGTTCCGGTTCACTTCTTCATCACGGCGGCTGGGGATAAAGGCAGACATACCACCGATAGCATGGGCCCCTCGCTTATGACAAACTTTTACCAGTTGCTGTGCATAGCTTTTCATAAAAGGCACAGTCATGGTAACCTGTCCTCTGTCCGGAAGTACGAAGTCCGGGAAGTCTCTGAATTTTTTGATCACTGAAAAAATATAGTCCCAGCGTCCGGCATTCAATCCTGCCATATGATCCCGCAGTTCGTAGATGATTTCCTCCATTTCAAAAGCGGCCAGGATAGTCTCTATCAGAACAGTAGCTTTTATTGTGCCATTGGGGATGTCAAGTTGCTTTTGAGCCTCTATAAACACCTCATTCCACAGGCGTGCCTCCAGGTAGCTTTCCAGCTTGGGAAGGTAGAAGTACGGGCCGGCCCCTCTGTTAATAAGCTCCTTGGCATTATGGAAGAAAAACAGGCCAAAGTCGAAAATGGAGGCACTGATTGGCTCACCATCCACCAGTACGTGTTTCTCCACCAGATGCCATCCACGAGGCCTTACCTTGAGGGTGGCAACCTCTTCCTTGAGGGAATAAAATTTGCCGTTTGATGCTTCAAAATCCACTTCACGGCGGATGGCATCCCTGAGATTGATCTGTCCGTTCACACAGTTTTCCCAGGTGGGACTATTGGCGTCTTCAAAATCCGCCATGAAGACTTTTGCACCACTGTTAAGTGCGTTGATGACCATTCGCCGGTCAACCGGGCCTGTAATCTCGGTACGCCGGTCCTGAAGTGGCTCAGGAATGTCGGCTACGTGCCAATTCCCTGCTCTTACATCAGCCGTTTCGGAAGGAAAGTCAGGCATCTGGCCATTGGCTATTGCTTTTTCCTTCTCATTGCGGGCTTCCAGCAGGGCCAGTCGCTTCTTATTGAAAGTCTCGTGCAGGTGGGATATAAAAGCGAGCGCATCGGCGGTAAGGATCCCTTCGAACCCAGGTTTTAATTCGCCTTTTACGTTGACTTTATGATCCAGGGCTGTTGTGCTCATGATTTATCTGTTTTGGTTGGGGGGAATGATTAATTGCTCAGTGCTAAGGTAACAAAGCGAAAATACTAAATCAAGCGAATTTTCGCTATTAATGCTTTTTCGCTAAATGATAGTAAAACGCTTATCGAGCGATTTCACTGAATTTTATGTATGTTTGAGATTGATTAAGGCGTTTACCATGAGGGGAATGACTCTCCGCAAACGTTTGCAACGCTCAAAAAAAATAATTTTCGCTACCTGTTTTTGGCTGTGTACAGTTGGCGCATCTGACAAATAGATCTGCACATTGAAAATTCACGAAAATAATATCAGGTTGATATTCGGGCTTAAACTGCGTCAGCTACGCCTGGATAACGGACTATCTCTTAGTGACCTGAACAAAAAATCCGGCATAAGCATAAGCTACCTCAATGAAATAGAGAAGGGAAAAAAATACCCGAAAGGAGATAAAATCATGTCTCTGGCAGAGGCTTTGGGGGTAACGTATGATCACCTGGTATCGCTAAAGCTGAACAAGAAACTGGCACCTGTTAGTGAGCTGATCAGGAGTAATATTCTCAGCGAGCTGCCACTGGATATGTTTGATATTGACACCAGCCGGCTGCTGGAACTGCTCTCGAATGCACCTACCAAGCTTTCTGCTTTCGTAAGCACGCTGATAGAGATAGGCCGGAGCTATGACATGCGGGTAGAAACCTTTTACTTCTCGGTATTACGGTCCTACCAGGAGATGCAGGAAAACTACTTCCAGGAAATAGAGGAGGCGGTAGAAAGCTTTGCCTCCGAAAACAAGCTGGATGATGAGCCTGCGGATGCTTCGCAATTACTGCGTATTCTTTCCGAACGATACGATTACCAAATAAGCGACTCTCTGCTACAGGAGTACCCTATGCTAAAAACGGTGCGCACGCTGACCCTGCCTGCACAGGATAAAGAGGCCGACGGAGAGAAGCAGCCACCAGTATTATTACTTAATAATGAGCTCAGCCCTTACCAGAAGGCCTTTGCGCTAGGGCGCGAGGCGGGCTACTGCTACCTGGGCATTAAGGACAGAACCTATACGAGCAGTTGGGTAGAAGTAGATAACTTTGACCAAGTGCTGAATAACTTCCGGGCCTCATACTTCTCTAATGCGCTGGCCATGCGGGAAGGGCGGTTTCTGGAAGACATGAAAACGTTCATGGCACTGGACACCTGGGAGCCGGAACGGCTTATCGACATTATGGAAAGCTACCACGCTACGCCGGAAATGTTTCTGCACCGCATGACCAACCTGCTTCCGAAGCATTTTGGCATGGATGAACTGTTCTTTTTAAGGTTTCACACGACTATAGGCTCAGACAATTACGAGCTTACGAAGGAGCTCCACCTGAGCGGCCTCCATAATCCGCACGGTACGGTGCTGAACGAACACTACTGCCGCCGATGGATAAGCCTTACTATATTAAAGGAGCTGGAAGAGAAACTGAAAAATGACACTTATTCGCGACCACTCTGCGGAGCGCAGCGGAGCAGCTATATTGATTCTAAAAATGAGTATCTCCTCATCAGCATTGCCAGACCAGCCTCCCCTACACCGGACCAGACTGTAAGTGTCTCCATAGGCCTGAGGCTTAACCGACAGCTCCTGCAGCAGATAAAGTGGATCAATGACCCTGCCATACGCACCCGCAAGGTGGGAGAAACCTGCGAACGCTGTAGTGCCCCGGATTGTAAAGAAAGAATGGAAGCCCCACTTGTGCTAGAGGCAGAGGCGAGGCTACAAAAAAGAAAAACCGCTCTGAAGCAAATAGAAAGCGACGTCAGGGCGTCAGTTTCTCTGAAATAGCCAGGCAGTTGGCTGTTCTACTATAAACTTATGTATGGTAGACCCGAAGGGTATTGGGGCCTGGCCTGAGGGGTGTGCCTGCCAGCCAGAGCTGCTCTCACATGCCATACTTATGAGGAGAGCAGCTACAAATACGCCGGTAATTACCAGCAGTTTATTCGTTTGGTTTTTCAGATAGTTTTTCATGTTGGTTCAGGGTGTTAAGGTTCTTGAGTTAATGACCTTGCCACACGTGTTCCAAAGCCTGTGCCATTTATGTAAAAATGCCCTGAACTACAAACTAACGCTATTCACCTTTCGCAAGCTGTTCAATTCCGTACATTTCTACCTTTAAAAGTGAACACTTTCTCAATAAACTAATTATTTAGTTGTATAACTAATTTTTTAGTCATACATTGTAGCAAGCATTAAACAGGAAGCCATGAAAGAACTTACTAAAGCCGAAGAGCAGGTAATGCAGATCCTTTGGGACATTGAAAAAGGATTTGTGAAGGAAATCCTCGTAAAAATGGAGGACCCCAGGCCTGCTTATAACACGGTGAGCACTATCGTGCGCATACTCGAGAAAAAAGGATTTGTAGGCTACACAGCCTATGGAAAATCACACCAGTATTATCCGCTCATCACACAGGAGACCTACAGCCGGGAGTACCTGGACACGTTTGTTGGCAACTACTTCGGAGGGTCTTTCAGTAAGCTGGTGTCCTTTTTCGCAAAAGAGAAGAATCTGAGCGTAAACGACATGGACGAGTTGATGAAGCATGTAAAAAATGACATGGGCAATGATAAACCTTCGGAAAAATGATCACCAACATCCTACCATATCTTGCTGAAAGTCTGCTATGCGGCATAATCTTCCTAGTCTTCTACCGGCTGGTACTGGCAGGTGAAAAATCCTTTTCCTTTAACCGCTTTTACCTTTTAGGAAGCTTACTATTGATGTTCCTTCTCCCCTTGCTTCATATAAATACCCAGGCAGGAGGTGTGGGAGACCTGTCCACCATCTATCTGCCCGAAGTAGAAATGAATGGCGGGAAAAATGTAAGTACCAACGAAGCCACGATACACTGGGGCCTGTGGGTTTTATGGAGTTATCTGGCTATATCCGCTATTCTATTTATACGCCTGGTAAGCAACCTGACGAATATTATGCAGCGGGTACGAAAAGCGGAATCCAGTACAGAAGACGGATACAGGTTAGTACACGTACGGGAGGATGTGCCGGTAAGTACTTTTTTCCACTATATATTCTGGCCGCAGCACATGAGCCTTAGTACGGAGGAGCAAAGCATGGTACTAAAGCATGAAATTACTCATGTCAAACAATGGCACACCCTGGATCTGCTCCTGGTAAACACCCTGGCCTCCCTCTTCTGGATATTACCGGTCTGGAAACAATACCGCAAGGCCTTTGAAGAAACACATGAATACCTGGCCGACAGGGAAGTGCTTCGTAACACCACTCCCCAGAGTTATGGTAGCCTGATAGCCAAATATACTTTAAAGCAGTCAGGTCTGACACTGACACACTCATTTGCAAATCAATCACTTAAAAGAATAACCATGATGAAAAACACCCTGAATTCTATTAAACCAATGAAATTGCTAATGGCGTTCCCCCTGGCTGCTGTCATGTTCTGGACAGTTAGCTGCGAGGAATCAGATGTGATCGAAGAAGAACAGACGGAACAGCCTGTTCTGAAAGAGCATACTACTATTGAATCAGAAGCAGGAGAGCTGCCTGATGATGTCCTGACTATAGTGGATGAACAGCCAATGCCTGAGGGAGGTTTTCCAGCCATTGCACAACATATACAGGAAACCCTCAAGTATCCTGGGGAAGCTGAGAAACTAGGCATAGAAGGGCGTGTATATGTTCAGTTCATAGTCAATACGGACGGCAGTATATCAAACGTAAAAGCCATTAAAGGCATCGGACATGGCTGTGATGCGGAAGCCATTCGGGTGGTTAGCGAAATGCCGCACTGGAACCCTGGCATAAAAGACGGAGAAACTGTAAAAGTTAGAATGGTACTACCGATAGTATATAAGCTATAACCCGGCACCGTAGACAGATCACCTTAATATTAGAGCCATTCGCCAGGCGGCGGATGGCTCTTTTTTTTTTCGTATATTTGCCCGGAACATGAAAATAACAGCTTTAAGAAGGATAATACTTCTTCCCTTTGTCATTCTCGGGGCTTTAAACTTTGTTTCAGGCCAGACCCCTCAGTCAAACAACGAATGGAAATACTCCGGAAAACAGGATACCAACCCTACCCCGGCCGTGGGCATGGAAGGGTGGGCTAGTTATCTGGAGGAAAACCTTCAGTATCCGGATATAGCACAGCGAATAGGTCTTGAAGGAAGAGTCTTTGTGAAATTCGCAGTAAAAAAAGATGGCTCACTTGCTTATGCTAACGTTCAAAGAGGCATCGGGGCCGGCTGCGACGCTGAGGCTATCAGACTGATAGAAAATGCACCGAACTGGGTACCGGGAACCAGAAAGGGAAAACCTGTGAAGACTGAAGTCATGCTTCCGATACTCTTCAGACTACCTTCTGCTTATGGTTCGCGAATTATTTTTCCGGCAGATTGGAGCAGCTTTCAAAAGCTGGACCGGAAGCCTGAAGTCAGTGGCGGCATGGATGAATTTGAGAAGCGCTTCCTAAGCAAAATTAACCCGCCTGAAAATACACACCTGGACATAAACTTTACAGTAGCGGCCAACGGCGAGCTTTGCAATATTTCCACTGGCAGTGGTATGCCTTGTGAAATTGCGTATAGATCCGAAGTTGCGTTGCAGGAAATGAGTCCGTGGCAGCCGGGGGTAAAGGATGGCGAGGCAGTATCGGTAGACCTTAAAATAAGCCATAGTTCCGGAGGAAATCCTTCAACTTCTGAAGATCTAGAAACTATCCATTTAACAACTGAATCTGATTCATCCGAAGAGCCTGTATACTCTATGCTGGAATTGAAGGCTACCCCCACAAATGGCCAAATAGCCTGGCAGACCTACCTGAAAGAAAATCTTCAGTACCCGAAAGCAGCTCTGGAAAACAATATTGGCGGACGGGTTATGATTGAGTTCATCGTGGAGAAAAACGGTGAGCTCACAAATGCAAAAGTATATCGCCATACACTGATGACTGATAATGATATGGGCGTTCTGGCAGAAGCCCTCAGACTGATAGAAAATGCACCTAAATGGAACCCTGGCAAAGCCAGATGTAAGGGGCCTGTAAGGTCAAGAGCTATCGTTACCATCACATTCAGACCGTAGTAAAAAAACATGAAAATCTTCAAGGATGCTACATCAAATTAATTCCTGCTACTATTGATCAGCATACACACCACCAAATAAAAAAGCATGAATAGCAATATCTTTATAACCTTCATTTTTAGCTATATACTCCTTTTTTCATCACTTCCCGGTATAACGCAGAAACTCTCTGAAGACCAAAAAAACCAAGTGTTTATAATAGTAGATGAAAAACCGGTGCCGGCAGGGGGTATGGAAGGATGGGCCAATTACCTTCAAAATAATATGGAATATCCGGAAAATGCTAAAAGGCTCGGCATAGTAGGGAGAATATATGTCCAGTTTGTGGTGGATAAGGAAGGAGATATAACCGAAGTCAAAGTCTTAAAGGGGATAGGAGCAGCATGCGATTCGGTGGCGGCCAAGGTGGTGCGCAATGCTCCAAACTGGAAACCCGGAAAGCATGAAGGTAAAGTGGTAAAAGTAAGGATGGTATTACCTATAGTTTTCTCATTGCATGGCGTTCCCGATAAAAAAGTTTACATAGGTATAAAACCTGCCGATTGGGAGAAATTTACAGTTCTTCATAAAAAGCCCATCTTAAAAAAGGGAATGCCTCAATTGACTACCTACTTAAATGAAAATTTTAACTATCCGGAAGCGGCTTTAAAGGACAGTATACAGGGCGCTGTTAGCGTACGATTCACTGTTAGCGAAGAGGGAAAGGTTAGTCACATAACTCCTCTTACAGAAAAGGGGTATGGATGTGAAGAGGAACTGGTTCGGCTAGTAGAGAACATGCCTGAATGGAAGCCCGGAAAAGACTATAGTGGCTACAAAATTGACACAGACCTGATTCTTACGGTCTACTTCAGGCTTGAAGAACAGGACCTGACTTTGTAATAAGGTCTCTGTGTGATGGAAAACCTGATTATTATAAATTTTCTATTTCATAATTTTTTGAGTCTGTCTCCGCAATTTCCCTATAAATAAGGGTCGAACATAACCTATTTAATAGCATGAAAAACACACTTTACACTTGTTTCGCAACAATAATTCTTTTGTTCATCACCACACTAAGCGGAATAGCCCAGGACAACCCGGAAGAGACATATACAATAGTGGATGAAAAACCGGTGCCCGCAGGGGGCATGGAAGGGTGGGCTGCCTATTTACAGCAAAACCTTAAATACCCCACACAGGCTAAGCGATTGGGCACAGAAGGCAGGGTTTATATCCAGTTCGTAGTGAATAAGGATGGAAGTATAAGTGATGTCCTGGCCATAAAGGGCATTGGGTCGGGCTGTGACGAAGAGGCTGAACGAGTCATACGTAACGCCCCAAACTGGCAACCTGGCAAACAGCGAGGCAAAAATGTCAATGTTAGGATGGTAATTCCAATTATATTTAAGCTTTCGCATGATGGTGGTTATGAAAGGCCCATTTTACGCGCGGCAAATCCTCAAAAAATGGCTATGCTGAGCAAAAGACCAGGCTATAAGGGCGGATTAAGTGCCTTGGAAGCCTATCTGAGTGAGCATAGCACCCACCCACGTAAAGGCACACTCAAAGAACATAAAATTGTCGTCGATGTCGCGTTCAGCATACAGAAAGATGGCTCAGTAGATAAGGTTAAAAACCTAAGTACAGTGCCGGCAGAATATGAAGATGCCGCAGAGAATATTGTTAAGAACATGCCTGCCTGGAACCCGGGTATGAAAAATGGCAAACCCGTCTCTACCAAGCTGGAAATAAGCATTATCTTTTACCCGGAAAAAGACTAAACTAAGGCTGAGCTAGATTATGCAGCCACTTGGCATGCACTCTGTCGTCTAGGGCATCTCTATCTTAAGCTATCCGGAAAAACATGGACCTAAAAAAACTCTTCTCAAAAATACCTACCCTTCATACCGACCGTCTTACGCTCAGGGAAGTCTCCAGCCATGATGCCGATGGGGTCTTTAAGGTATTCAACGATGATGAGGTAACGCACTTCAACTTTCGCAATTATCTATCCAATGTCCGTGATGCCCGCCAGCGGATTCAGTACTGGAAAACCTGTTATGCGCAAAGTCAGCGTTTGTACTGGGGTGTATTTCAGGATGATCAATTTATAGGCAATATCGGCCTGGTGCATTTTGATCTGAGGGGTGACCGGCTCGAGATTGGCTACAACCTGGGTAGAGAGTACTGGGGCCACGGACTCATGAACGAGGCCCTTACAAGAATACTGGACTACCTGTTTGCCGAAATCGGGGTAAACCGGGTAGATGCCCTGGTACTACCTGGCAATGAAAGCAGCGTAAAGGTGCTGAAAAACCTCAACTTCAAAAAAGACGGCATACTACGCGGTGCTGCCAAAAAACGCGACGAGGGATATGAGGATGTGATTTTGTATGGTCTTGTGAAAAAGGACTTTATCCATCACTTATAGACTGGATTGTGTAATATCCAATTAGGATTTACTTTTTCTCATTACTCCTCATCACCTACTTTTGCAGGTAACCATTTTACCATGAAACCAATGATTACTCTCCTGGCCGTAATGGACCTGCCTGTGGTAGATATACTAGGCATGGGTACCGCAGGACTGGGCTTTTTGCTGGCCTTCCTGTCTTTCCGTATGCTTACCAAAGAGCAGGGCCGGGACATGGTACGTCAGCCAATGCTGTTTGCTATTTACATTTTCATGATATTCAGCATTGCTTTATGCGGATTCGGCCTCGTAAGTCAGCCCCTTTTGGCAAAAGGCGATAATGAAGGGAACGAACCCACAGACTGCCGCCTGGAAGTAGACCAGGCTGAAAAGAAACTCGAGGAATGTAAAAGAGTGAATGAAGAGGCATTAACACCTGCGACACTGGCGCTGATTTCCGGTGAATACTTTGATGCCTCCATGAGCAAAGATAGCCTGATAGCACAAGTGCGGGCGCTGACCGAAGCGGGAAATGAGCTAATCAACCATCGCCGGCAATATGCCTATACCCTGTTTGAGCTTGAAATGCAGATGCACGGTCAAAATATAAACCTGCGCCTGGAAAACAGCACGCCCCCCGCGACTATCCGTAGCATTCAGGTGGCACTGCAAGGGCTGGAAAGATATAATGGCCCGATAAATGGCGACCGCCAAGCCACCTACGAAGCGGTGGTACGCTTTCAGCAATGGCTGAACCAGGTAAACAACCAAAACGACTCACCTTATATAAGGCCTGCCAACTATGGTATATTTGGCTTTCGTACCCTGGAGGCACTTCGCACGCAGTACCGCCTTAGCAGCAACCAGGGATAATCACTGGCTGAGGGTTCGCAAGTGAGCGAGCGATTGCCTATTTTTACCGGCTGCATGCGTATGGAAAATAACTCTCCCGCCGACTCCCTATTATTTGCAGACCTGATCCTGCCGGTGCCTATTCCCAAGCGATTCACCTACCTGGTACCGGAAGATATGCACGCCGATATTACAGAAGGGGCCAGAGTAGTTGTGGCATTTGGTCGCCAGCCGGTAGTAACCGGCGTAGTGGAGCGCCTGCACCATACAGCCCCCGAAGCCTATGAGCCTAAGCCTATTGATGAACTGCTTGACACACAGGCAATCATGCATCGCCGACAGTTTGACCTGTATGACTGGATGGCCTCATACTACCTCTGCACTATTGGGGAAGTGATGGCGGCGGCTCTTCCTTCCGGACTGAAATTAAGCACCGAGTCGTTCATTCAGCTACACCCTCATGCCGATGCGGAGGCGGCCATGCCCGATTTATCTGATAAGGAGGTGTTACTTATTGATGCCCTGCTGGATCAGCAGGTAATCAGCTACCAGGACGCCGCTGCCATATTGCAGATTAAGAGCTATCCGCGAATACTGAAAATACTACTGGAGAAGGGGCTGATACTGACCTACCAGGAAAAACGTGAGCGATTTGCCCCTAAAACGGAAAACCGCCTGCGGCTGGCTGAGGAATATGCGGAGGATCCCGGTATGCTGGAGGCTTTACTGCCTGAGTTAGAGCGCGCGCCAAAGCAGACAGACGCTGTAATGAAATACCTGGCTCTGGTACCTGTACTGCAAAGGCCGGGGGCTAATGTGGCCGGCATTGCCAAAAAAAGCCTCACCGAGGCAGACATCTCCCCTGCTGCCATCCGTACTCTCATTCAAAAAGAGATTTTTCAGGAATTCAAGGTAACCATAAGCCGCTTTGGAGACCTGCCGGAAGCCGACCAGGCTTTACCCGTCCTTTCAGAGCTTCAGGCGGGTGCCCGTGATGAGATTATCCATCTGTTTGACAGCAAAGAGGCGGTCCTGCTGCACGGCATAACGGGCAGTGGCAAAACAGAAATATACATGGACCTGATAGCCAAGGTCCTGGAGCAAGGTCAGCAAGTACTTTATCTGCTTCCGGAGATTGCCCTTACCACCCAAATCGTAAGGAGGCTGCAGGCCGTCTTTGGCGAGAGGCTAGGCATATACCACTCCCGCCACTCGGCCAATGAACGGGTAGAAACCTGGAAAGGGGTGCTGGAAGGGCGCTTTGATTTTATCGTCGGGGTACGGTCCACAGTGTTCCTTCCTTTTGATAACCTGGGCCTGGTGATAGTTGATGAAGAACATGAGCCCAGCTACAAGCAGTTTGATCCTGCCCCCCGGTATCATGCCCGCGACGTCGCGCTGATGCTGGCCCGCCAGCATCATGCAAAGGTATTGTTAGGCTCAGCCACTCCCTCTATGGAAACTTATGCCTTGGCCATCCGCAACCGAATCGGGTATGTGGAGCTATCCAGCCGCTACGGGGAGGCCAGCCTGCCTGATATACACCTGGTGGACACCCGGCTGGCACGCAAGCAGAAAAAAATGCATGGCGAGTTTTCGCCCCAACTGGTAGAAGCCCTCACCGAAACCTTTGAAAGAAAAGAACAGGCCATCATATTCCAGAACCGGCGGGGTTACAGTTATTTCATTTCCTGTGAAGACTGTGGGTGGATTCCTACCTGCCGGCAATGTGCAGTAAGCCTCACCTACCACCAGTTTCGTAACGAAATGAAATGCCACTACTGCGGCTACAAAGAAAAGCAGCCCGGGGTATGCCCTGCCTGTGGCTCAGCCAAGCTGAAAACGGTAGGCCTGGGTACTGAAAAACTGGAGGAAGAAATAAAACTGCTCCTACCTGAAGCCAGGGTTCAACGGATGGACCTGGACACTACACGGACAAAATATAGCTTTCAGCAAATACTGGAAGACTTCGGCCAGGGCTATGTGGATGTATTGGTGGGTACTCAAATGGTGAGCAAAGGGCTGGATTTTGATAATGTGAGCCTGGTAGCAGTCTTTGATGCTGACAGGATGCTGCATTTCCCTGATTTCAGAAGCCAGGAGCGTACCTATCACCTCATCAGCCAGGTTAGCGGACGTGCGGGACGTAAAAACATTGCCGGCAGGGTCATTGTGCAGACTGGCAACCCTATGCAGCCGCTACTACAACAGGTGGCCGCACACGATTATCAACGCATGGCTGAACTGGAACTGGATGAAAGGAAAAAATACGCTTACCCTCCTTATGTACGGCTGGTAAAAGTCACGCTGAAACATGCTGACAGGGAACGGGTGGAAAAAGCTGCGCAGAATCTGGCAAGCCTTTTCAGGGCTGCCATAGACCCTCAGCGGGTCCTTGGCCCGGTAGAGCCTGGCATAGCCAAACTGAGAAACCAATGGCTGATGGAGATTACAATCAAGCTGGAGCGGGACCCCGGCAAGGGCGCCGCAGCAAAAGAAAGGCTGAGGCAGGAAGTAATTTCTCTGCAGCAAAATAAGGCCTACCGCTCAGTACAGGTGGTTTTTGATGTGGATCCGGTTTAAAACAAAAAACTTCTTTACCAGGGAAGGTTACTTTTTCCAGACTAATCAATAAAGGGTGGTGTCATCTTAAACCGTGAGATTGACTAGGATCAACCTAACCTATTCCCACGGATATTTGGGGGAGTCCTTACGGGCTCCCCTATTTTTTTACCCCTTCCTGCTAATATTCTTCTCTGAGGTCATACCCGAAGGGCGCAAAACTAAGCCGCATTAATTTGAAATGCTGAATACCAAAAGGAATACCTATGATGGTTATACATAACCCTATTCCCAGCACCAGATGCGTCAGCGCTATCCAGATACCGGCAAATATGATCCAGATGATATTAAAAAAGGCATTGACCACAAACAGCCCTCCGGTACGCTCCACCTTCTTGCCGAATGGCATCAGTTGAGCAATACCAAGCTTCCATGTTTGTAGCCCAAATGGAATACCGACTATGGTAAGGCAAAGTACAAGCCCACCCCAGGCATATTCAAGAAAAACGGCAATTCCCCCCAGCACCAGCCAAAGGAGGTTCAGTAAAGTTTTCATATTTATTTAAGCATTTAGGTTCATACTTCTTTACGGAGCACAGCCAGGGGAGGTCTGCTCACCACCTCCCGGCTATTAAACAAACCGATACCCACAGTGAGGCCGGTAATGACGATAAAGATAAGTAAAAGCGACAACCAGGGCAGACTGAAGGTAATATTAAAGACAAAAACAGCGAGCAGTGCACTGGCCAGGGCCGCGAGCAATATTCCGGTAAAAACAGCCAGACTACCCAGGAAAAGGTATTCGAATAGCTGAATGAGCCATATTTGCTTACGGCTGGCACCAATGGTACGTAGCAGTACGCTCTCCCGGATACGCTGAAAACGACTGATGAGTACCGAGGCTATAAGTACGATAAGCCCTGTTAGTATGCTAAATAAGGCCATAAAACGTATTACGAAGGCCATTTTATCCACAATTTCACTGGCCTTATCAAACATCCTTCCCAGGTTGATAATCGTCACATTAGAGAATTTACTAACGACAGCCTGTTGTATGTCCGTAGCTACTTCATCTGAAGACACTCTGGTGAAAACCAGGGTAAAATGGGGGGCCTTTTCAAGCACACCCGAAGGAAACAGCACCATGAAGTTTGCATCTACCTCCGTCCAGTTTATCTCCCGGAAACTACCTACATAAGTATCCACAGGCAACCCCTGAATGTTCCAGGTGATCTTATCACCTATGACCACACCGAGACGTTCCGCAAACTCCTGGTCAAGGGAGATAAACACAGAATCACCCGGATTCTGTACCTGTCCTCTCCATTTGCCCTCAGTGATTTTTTCAGAAGGCGTAAGCTCATCACGAAAGGTGATGCGATATTCCCAGCTCAGGCTACGGTCACTATAGTCATCAGTGGTATCAGCCAGCAGGGCCTGCCTGCTTCGGTTATTTATACCCGAGATACGGGTGGTAACCACGGGCACCTCCGTAAGCAGAGGCAACCCGGCACTATCCAGGATTTCCACCACCCCGTCACGCTGTGCCTGTTGTATGTCGTATAAGATAAAGTTTGCCTTATTTGCCCCGTCTGCAAAGCGTAGCTCGTCAAGGAGCATATGCTGCACAAACACGAGGCTTGCAAGCATACCCGTTCCCAGCCCGATAGATATAAGCAGTACAATAGTTTGATTCTGTGGCCTGTAAAGATTAGCTACCCCCTGCCGGTATACATAAGGCCACCCGGCTGGAATAAACCGGCGAACAGCCCACATAAGCAGGCGCCCGGAACCAAATAATATGAGGTAGGCAAAGCAAATAAATAAAGTAAACAGCCCTGCCTCTGTCCACTCTCCGGTTTGGACAAAAGCAAATATAAACACGAACAATACCACTGCCAGAATAACAGTCCATCGCAGCCAGTCCCGCTTGGAAGTGGTGGGCTCGTATGCAGCCCTCAGCGTAACCAAAGGAGACACCTGCCTGATACTTAGCAGAGGAAGTAGCGCAAACAGTATTGAGATGAAGAAGCCGGTGAGTATCCCCTGAATGATAGCAAGAGCACTAAGGCCTGTACTTACCTCCACAGTAAGCATACCCTGGAAAATACTTGGGATGACGTATTGCAGCAAGCTACCAAGTATAGCCCCTATTACACTACCAATGAGGCCCATAGTACCTATCTGGATCAGGAAGATGAAGAAAGCATCCGCTCCCTTAGCGCCCAGGCACCTTAATACGGCTACGTAGGGGATCTTACTCCGTATGTATACATGCACCGTACTCGCTACACCGATACAACCAAGCAGCAGGGCGATAAAGGCCACAAGGTTTAAAAACCCGGTAAGCTGATCGAAGTTACGACGCAGGCGCTCCTTTCGTTCCTCCACAGTCGTGGTACGGATGTCATCCAACCGCATGCGTTTTTCATATTTTTCCACTAGCTTATCAGGCCTGGTTTCATCGTCATACCTCAGGTAGTACTTATATGAAGCTCTGCTTCCTGCTTCCAGCAATCCGGTACTATCCACTAACCGGCCAGGAATAATTAATGGCGGTGTAAAGCTTCGCGAAAAAGTGGATGAGCCGGGTATATCCAGCAGAGTACCGGCCACCTTAAACCAATACTCCCCTACCCTGACCGAGTCACCGGGCTGCAAGCCCATTTCCTTCATTACAGCCTCATCTACAAGTGCCCCTCCATCATTCAGGTAAGATGCCGAAGCAGTGGCAGGATCAGTCTCAAAATCTCCATAAAAAGGAAATGGTCCACTCAGGCCCCGTACTTCCATCAGCTTAGTACCTGCCCCCTGAAAGAGCACCATATTATTAAACTCTACCTCAGAGGCCATTTCATCAGCATCCAGTGAGTCCAGCCACATTTGCAGCGTATCGCCCGGCTCCTGGTTAGTGCGTACCACCAGGTCAGCCCCCAGCAGGCCTTTGGTTTCCCGCTCTATGTCTCCCTTCAGGTTATCACCAAATGACCCGATGGCTACAAGAGCAGCTATGCCCAGAACAATAGAGGAAAGGAATAACAGAAGGCGGGACCGTGACCTGCGGCTATCACGATAGGCCATTCGAATAAGCCAGCGTAGTCTTTTCATATTAAATGTCAGTGGTAATGGTAGGTTGAAACTGCCCCTGCAGGCTTTCGATAAGCTTACCACCTTTTAGCCGGACAATGTGGTGGGTACGGCGGGCGAGTTCCAGGTCATGAGTCACCAGTACCAGCGTAGTACCCGTTTCACGGTTCAGGTCAAATAGCATAGTTTCTACCAGTTCGCCTGTTTCTTCATCCAGGTTACCTGTAGGCTCATCTGCAAAGAGTATAGCAGGCTTATTGGCAAATGCTCTGGCCAAAGCCACCCGCTGCTGCTCGCCGCCGGAAAGCTGTGCCGGGTAATGGTCCACCCGCTCTCCAAGGCCTACTTTTTCTAATAGCTCCCTTGCGTATCCCGCTGCTTTGGTCTGTCCGGATAACTCCATGGGCACCATTACATTCTCCAATGCCGTAAGCGTAGGCAGTAATTGGAAATTCTGAAAAATAAATCCTACATGCTCATTTCTTACCGATGCTCTCTGGTCCTCCGAAAGGTCCTGAAGGGCTATACCATTTAAGGTGACCGATCCGCTACTGGCACTATCAAGGCCCGCACAGAGTCCAAGCAGGGTGGTTTTACCACTACCCGATGGCCCCACGATTGAGAACGTGGAACCTGATGGCACCTCAAATGAAACATCCTGAAGTACCGTCACATCGTGGGAGCCACTTGAATATATCTTAGTTAATCGGTCTACTTTAAGCATATCAGAATTAGCGTTTACCCTTATTTAACGGGATAACATTAGAACAGATATAGATTTCTGGGGAACGGTCAATATTTGGTTTTGACAGGCCCGATAGTTAAATTCTAGCTTATCAATACTAATTTTACAGACTATGAAAAGAAAGACCCTATCTCTTGAAAAGCTGAAAGTGCAGAGTTTTACCACCACTCAAAAAGTAAAAGGCGGCTTTGGTGAATACACCTTTGATGTAGAAGAATGCGGCGAAAGCAATAATGCCATGTGCACTTTTGACGATTGTCTCAGCCAGGGACCCGGCTGCAGTCGCTACCAGGTTTGCTGAATCAAAATGAAAATTTTTGATGGTATAGGCAGGAAGTTTTCCTGTCTTTTTTATTTACACTATATGAAAACATTGAAACTGAGCCTGGCCCTGTTATTTCTATTGATGTGGGGATGCCAGGAAGAAAGTAACCGCAAGACCAGCAGCTCTGAGAATAATACCAGCGGACAGTTGACCGAAGCAGATAATGAGCCTGCCCCTGAGCAAGGCAGTAAGGTTATTCTCTTCTTCGGCAATAGCCTGACCGCCGGTTATGGAGTAGAAACAGAAGAGGCTTTCCCGGCACTCATACAAGACAGGCTGGACAGCCTGGGCCTCAACTATAAAACCGTAAATGCAGGAGTAAGCGGAGAAACCACGGCAGGGGGGCTGGCCAGAATTGACTGGGTACTGGAGCGGTATGAGCCCGATATTTTCGTACTTGAGTTGGGAGCTAATGATGGCCTAAGAGGCCAGTCACTGGAGCAGGCCGAGCAGAATCTGCAGGGAATAATAGACCAGGTGAAAGAAACCTACCCCGGCGTAAAGCTGGTGTTAGCAGGGATGATGATCCCCCCTAACTACGGGCAGGATTACGCAGAAAAATTCAGGGCTATCTATAGCAGACTGGCACAGCAAAATAACTTATCTCTGATTCCCTTTCTGCTCGATGGGGTAGGCGGAAACCCTGAGCTCAACCAGGATGATGGCATCCACCCCACCGTGGCAGGACACAAGGTAGTAGCACAGAATGTCTGGAAAATTCTGGAACCCATTGTGGAGCAAAAAGTAGAGGCTGTCCCCTGATTTTGGTTAGGTATTTAAATCAGAATAGTCCTATATTTCAGATTGAATACATAACCATGTTCAATCGACTATGAATAAATTACTACTACCTATGCTGCTGGTGATGGCTGTAGCCTGCGGGTCGCCAGAAAAGAAAGAACAGCCTAAAGAAGAAGTAACAGAGACCACCCCCGATATGGAGGGTGATGGTGAGGAGATGGAGCCCGCCCGTACTGTGGAATTACCTGAAGACATCAACCAGGATGCCACATTTGCATTTGAAAATGACTCCGTAAGGCAAGAGATCACCGTTACTGTGGAGGGCGCCGATGATATTTACCTGCTTTACACAGTTCGTGACCCCGAGCTTACCTGTGCACTTCGTTATGAAGGCGGAGCCTCTGCACTATCCGGCCAGCCTGAGCTCATGGAAATGGCAAAGGATATGGAAGTCAGTTTCCCTGCCAAAAAATACATTTATCAGGATGAGCTATGTTCTCTGCTTATTTTCCTCGCAGATGATCGCTCACAGGTTGAGATTGAGGCCTTAGATTGTGAAAAAAGGTACCACAATTGCCCTGCATGGTCTTTAGCCCCTTTAACAAGGGTAACGGATAATAGTAATCCTGCTCAATAGACATTTATGTAAAAAGGGAGTTTATGCTATGTGGTCAACCTATTTTCACATCGTAAACTCCCCTATGCTTATCCCCGCGGCATCCTTACGCCAGTAAGAGGCCGGTATTGGCACCTCACGCCAGTTATTATATATCTGCTAAGTGAGATTACGGAAGTCGAAAAACCTCTTTTACAGAAGACCCGGATACTTAAAAGAGCCTTTACGCTGCCTGTTCCCTGGTTTCGCAGTACCCGGGGAGGAGGGGCCATAGTGCTTGGCACACGTAAGAGACCCCTGATCATTTTTACCGAAAATTTCTTTCTCCGCGAAATATATGGCCGCAATGCCCGCTACTATGGCAATAGGCTTGACGTTTGGCTGGATATGCTTTCCCATGAGGTAGGGCATGTGGCCCAGCTTGACCGCATCGGGGCACCGGCAAAGTATGTGCTTTCGTTTGCCTGGCAGTATCTGCGTACCATGAGCCATAATAGAGCTCCCCTTGAAAAAGAAGCAGAAACCGGCAGAAAGAGGTACAGGAGTTTCGTACACCATATCAGAAACAAGGGCCTCATGAAGGAATACTACACCTTGCTTAGGGCTGACAGTGCAGACGAAGCGAAAATCAGCCAGATCAGGCAATGGATCACTGAGTGGAAAAAGGCGAGCCAAACGAAAAACGCCTGACTCAAAAGCCAGGCGCCTTACTAATTAAACAGGGTATACCCCGGAATTACAATCAGTAGAATTACAGTAATCAGAATAACACCCCGCATCTGAACAGTAATGATGACGGGCTGTATGGAACTGACACTCTCCTTTACCGCCCTTAGCCTGGACGTCTGTGGTAGGAAAACTGGTAAGCTTTAGCTGCTCCAGCTTAGTTGTTTTTCTTTTCATAGCTTTAATTTTTAGTGTGTTTTAATTTACTAAAAATTCCAGAAAGACAGAAACCGCTCATCATCCGGACAGGATGATGCTCCCCTATCAGAATCATACAGATGCACCTCCACAAGCGACTGAGAAACAAGTACTGACACTCCTCATATAAAACACATCTCCCCTTGGTTTTTTTTGTCACCTCTCCCCTAAATCATTAAATTGCGAACTACTTTCCCGGTAAAAACCTCTCTCTGCATATGTACCTGATTTTTGATACCGAAACCACCGGTTTACCCAAACGATTTGATGCTCCCCTGGAGGACCTGGATAACTGGCCAAGGCTGGTCCAGCTTGCCTGGCAACTGCACGGCTCGAAGGGTGAGCTGCTGAGTACCGGAAATTTCATTGTAAAGCCGGAAGGGTTCACTATTCCCTTTAACGCAGAGAAGGTCCATGGCATAAGTACCGACCGTGCTATAAAAGAGGGCCACCCCCTTGAGGAGGTGCTGGCCAAGTTTGAGGTAGACCTGAAGCGTACCGACCGGGTCATCGGACATAATATTGAGTTTGACCTCAATGTTGTGGGAGCAGAGTTTCTCCGCAAGGAACTGGAGACGGTCATGCTCGGCATCACCCCTATCGATACTAAAGACGAGGCCACTGAGTTTTGTGCTATTCCCGGCGGTCGAGGGGGAAAGTTTAAGTGGCCCACCCTGACCGAATTACATCAGAAGCTTTTTGGTGAGGGCTTTGCCGATGCACACGATGCCGCCTATGACGTAGATGCGACGGCCAAGTGTTTCTTTGGCCTCATCACTAATGAGGTGATCGTGCCGCTGGGCGAAATTCCCTGTGCCGATGTCATATACGAAGCACCGAAGCTGGCCGAGGCTAATTTTGCCAAGCAAAGCAAAAGTGACGGGGGTCTCACGGTAGACAAACAGGCAGCTAAAAATATAGACGCCCCTTTTGCCCACCTGCACGTACATACCCAGTACACCATCCTGAACGCTACCTGTGAGGTAAAATCCCTCATTGCCAAAGCCAGGGAAGATAATATGCCCGCTGTAGCCATGACCGACCAGGGTAATATGATGGGGGCCTTCAAATTCGTAACCGAGGCATTAAAAGCTGGGCTTAAACCTGTGGTGGGTTGTGAGTTTTTTGTGGCAGAGGAGCGCACGAAGCTTCGGTTTACGAAAGACAATCCTGACCGCCGGTTTAACCAGGTCCTTATTGCCAAAAACCGGAAAGGCTACGAAAACCTCATTATGCTAAGCTCCATTGCCTACACAGAAGGCTTGTATGGCATCTATCCGCGTATAGACAAGGAGCTTATCGAGCAATACAAAGACAACGTAATCGCACTGACCGGCGGGCTTAGTGGCGAAATCCCCAACCTGATCCTGAATGTAGGTGAGCACCAGGCAGAGGATGCCTTCAAATACTGGCATGGGCTATTTGGCGACGATTTTTATGTAGAACTTATCCGTCATGGCCTGCCCGAAGAAGACCGGGTTAACGAGGTACTTCTTGGGTTTGCAAAAAAATACGGTGTTAAAGCCATCGCCGCTAATGACGTTTACTACCTCACCAAAGAGGATGCTAAAGCCCATGACGTCTTACTCTGTGTTAAAGACGGAGAAAAAATAACCACCCCTATCGGGCGGGGTCGTGGCAAAAGGTTTGGCTTTACCAACCAGGAATACTATTTCAAATCCCAGCAGGAAATGAAGGAGCTTTTTACAGAGCACCCCGAAGCCATAGAGAACATTACAGAAATACTGGACAAAATTGAGGAGTTTCAACTCAGCCGTGATGTTCTCCTGCCCAAATTTGATATCCCCGAGGAGTTCATCGACCCTAAAGATGATGAAGACGGCGGCAACCGGGGTGAAAATGCCTTCCTGCGCCACCTGACTTACGAGGGCGCCAAAAAGCGGTACCCCGAAATAACAGACGAAATCCGCGAACGCCTGGACTTTGAACTTTCAGTTATCGAAAACACAGGGTACCCCGGCTACTTCCTGATTGTGCAGGACTTTACCACTGAGGCCAGAAAAATGGGGGTTTCAGTAGGGCCGGGCCGGGGATCAGCCGCCGGTTCAGCGGTGGCATACTGTATAGGTATCACCAACGTGGACCCCATCGCTTACGACCTCCTGTTTGAGAGATTCCTAAATCCTGACAGGGTATCAATGCCCGATATTGATATCGACTTTGATGATGAAGGGCGTGAGAAAGTACTTCAGTACGTAGTAGATAAGTATGGATACAACCAGGTATCTCACATTATCACCTACGGCACCATGGCTGCCAAGTCCAGCATCAGGGACTGCGCCCGTGTGATGGACCTGGACCTGACGCAAGCCAATGAGCTGGCCAAACTGATTCCTGAAAAACCCGGCATCACATTAGACAAAGCTTTCCGGGAAGTAAGCCAGCTTAAAAATGAGATGCTCGGCTCCGGGCTGCGCAGTGAGGTACTAAAGCAGGCTGTAAAGCTGGAAGGTTCTATCCGAAATACAGGTATTCACGCCTGTGGGGTGATCATCACCCCCGATGACCTGCGCAAGTTTGTACCCGTGGCTGTCGCAAAGGATGCCCCGCTCGTGGTTACGCAGTTTGACAACAGCGTGGTGGAAAACGCCGGCCTGCTGAAGATGGACTTCCTTGGGCTTAAAACCCTCACTATCATCAAGACAGCCTGTAGATACGTCAAAGAGCGGCACGGAGTGGAAATCATACCTGACGATTTGCCCCTTGATGATCCTAAAACGTACGAGCTTTATCAAAAAGGGCAGACTAACGGTACCTTCCAGTTTGAGTCTGCAGGTATGCAAAAATACCTGCGCGAACTAAAGCCCGACCGCTTCGAAGACCTGATTGCCATGAACGCCCTTTACCGTCCGGGGCCGCTGGAATATATCCCTAACTTCGTGGCCCGTAAGCATGGCCGCGAGCCGGTAAACTATGACCTCCCCGAAATGGAGGAGTACCTGGGAGAAACCTACGGAATTACCGTATACCAGGAGCAGGTAATGCTTCTTTCTCAAAGTCTCGCCGGATTTACCAAAGGCCAGGCCGATGCCCTGCGTAAGGGTATGGGTAAAAAGAAGAAGGAAATTCTGGATGAGCTTCAGCCCAAGTTTTACGAGGGCGGGATGGAACGTGGCCACCCCAAGGATAAGCTCGAAAAGATATGGAAAGACTGGGAGGCTTTTGCCGCCTATGCATTTAACAAATCGCACAGTACCTGCTACTCCGTAGTAGCATACCATACTGCCTACCTTAAGGCCCATTACCCTGCCGAGTACATGGCAGCGGTGCTGACCCATAACCAAAGCAATATAGACAAGGTAACCTTCTTTATGGAAGAGTGCCGCAGCCTGGGCATAAAGGTGCTTGGCCCTGATGTAAATGAATCGGGCGTAGACTTTATGGTGAATAAACAGGGAGAGATACGCTTTGGCCTGGGGGCTATAAAAGGTACAGGTGAGGCCGCTGTTGAAAGTATTATTGAAGAAAGGAAAGAAAACGGTGCTTTCAAGGACATTTTCGACTTCGCCCAGCGCGTCGACCTCCGCTCTGTAAACCGCAAGACATTTGAAGTACTGGCGCGGTCAGGTGCATTTGATTGCCTGGGAGAATTCCATCGCCGGCAGTACCTGGAACCTGACGAAAGCGGCCAGACGCTTAGTGAAAAGGTAATTAAGTACGCTCAAAAGCTTCAGCAGGAGTCCAGTAGTGCACAGGCTTCACTATTTGGAGGCGAGTCCGGCGTGGATGTACCTAAACCCAGGGTGGCACCTATTGAGCCATTCAGCACCTTCGAGCAGCTTAATATTGAACGCGACGTCGTAGGACTGTACATCACCGGGCACCCACTTGACCAGTTTAAACTGGAGATAAACAGTTTTTGCAACAGCACCCTGGGTGACATGAAAGACCTGGAACGGCTCAGACAAAAAGGAGAGGTTACCGCTGCAGGTATTGTTACTGATGTGGCCCACAAAACCACCAAAAACGGGCGCCCTTTTGGGATCCTAAACCTTGAAGACTATAACGAGTCCCATACCTTTTACCTGTTTGGTGAAGACTACATGAAATTCAAGCCATTCCTGACAAAAGATTGGTTTCTATTTCTTCGAGGCAAGGTAGGTACTCGCTGGAAAGGAGAAGAGTTGGAGTTTAAAATAATGGAAATGGAACTCCTGGCTGAGATCAGGGAAAAGATTGCGAAAAAAATCCTTATGGAAATCACTCCCTCACTGGTTGATGGAGACTTTATAGCCGCTCTGGAAGACACCGCTACGAGGTACCCGGGAAATTGCCCGCTGCAAGTGACCATTCGTGATGAGGAGCTAGGTTACAATATCCCTTTATATAGCCGTAAGTTTTTAGTGTCACCAGACACGGCCCTGTTGAAAGTTCTGGGCGAACTATCAGAAGACAAATGTAAGATACTGACTTAGAGATACTTGAAATAATAGGGCAATTTAAACATCTACGGGCCCTTTTTAGTTTTGTAGGTGTATAAACAGATTTACGCGATATTCTGGCTAATTGACGTTCTGCTGACATTTCTAGCCATAACTTTTTACTGTATATTCGCGTACCCTTAACTAGAGTTTTTTTAAAGCGTAAAATATCATGAGTAAAGCCATTGAAATTACGGATGCTAATTTTAACGACATCATAAATACTGATAAGCCTGTACTGGTTGATTTTTGGGCAGAGTGGTGCGGTCCTTGTAAGATGATCGGTCCCCTGGTAGAAGAAATTGCCGGTGAATACGAAGGCAAAGCAGTTGTAGGTAAGGTAGATGTTGACGCAAACCACGAAATTTCTGCCAAGTATGGCATCAGAAGTATTCCTACCCTCTTGTTTTTCCGCAATGGCGAGATAGTTGACAAGCAGATAGGTGCCGTGCCTAAAAATGTACTGGCGCAAAAGCTCGATGCCCAAATGAGCGAGCAGTCATAAAATAATTACAGATACGTTTATTAAGGCCTGCCTTTCCGCAGGCCTTTTTCTTTTAGTATGCCAGAGCAACTTCGGGATGCTGCCTGTATAGGCTTTACCTAACATAATGGCCTGACAGCAGTACAACCCTTTAAAGCAAATATTTTAAACCTAAAGATATTTGCCAGCCCCTATTCATTAGAATTCATATTCCCACCCAAAAGTTGTATTTTTAAAATAAATAAAAAAGTAATCGAATCCTCCCTTCACCGGAGATAATTCGCAATTTCTAACCCGGCTCTTAACCGTTTCTAAACCGTCTTTAGACCGCCTAACGTAGGCTTGTTCTCCAGCATTCTATTTGGCTGAAAACCCCTCTTCAAACCCCTGCCCCAATAGTACATTTCCATTATCTGTATTACAACAACCTTCATCCACTTGAGATTATATATTGTATAGAAAATTCCAAGCAGGCAACTACCAGCTCCAGACATTACTAAACTGCTATGCAGGCTATGAATGCAATATGGCTAAAGGACTTTATTGTTTCCCCCGGCAAACCACCCTCCTGTTTTGAGGCTTCAATATAAATTTGGCTGTTTATGAAAGTCCCTTCTGACGTCGTGCTTTTACTGAAATAAAGCAAAAAAACCTAGTATTGATCAACTTCTGCAAGATTATTGTACAAGCATCCGTGTAGTCTCACTATCGCTAATAACTGAAAACAATACCTTCCAAAACCCCTAAAAACAACCACCGGAAAAGGACCAAAGTACTGGTAATTTCTCTCTCCCCTTAATTTTATTCTCTTCAACGGTAACTAGTGTCGGAACAGCTATTTACTTTCTTCCTTCCCCTGTGTGAGTTCTTCTTAGAGAGGTAAGGATTTACACAAGATTAGTACAATTTAACGCGAATTGATTAAGTAATTTTGGGGCTACTGCAAGGCTGGATTTATCTATCTGGTCTGATATTAGAACCTATTAAAAAATCGATTTATCAACTATCATTCAACTTTATCAAAACTCAAAAAAATGAGGTTAACCTACAAAAATCAGCTACGAACCCTTCAGGCATTCGCCATGGCAGGTGTGATCGGATTTATGACAGCATGTGGAAGCGATGATGAAGGTCCGGAAGTAATGCCTGCTCCCACTGTTTCTTCCTTTTCGCCTGACAGCGGATTAGAAGGAGAGACAATCACCATAAACGGAACCAACTTCTCAGAAACCAGCAGTGAAAACAGCGTCAACTTCTCTAGCGGCGTTGCGGCAACTGTCACATCAGCTTCATCCACCAGCCTGGAGGTAGAAGTCCCAACGGGCGCTGTTAGCGGACCTGTTTCAGTTACGGTAGACGGTCAGACAGGCACATCTACTGCTGAGTTTACCGTATTGGAAGAGACCATGGCGCTCAAACAGCAAATTGACAACAGCAGTAGCGAGGCCAAAACTACAAGTTCTTTGCCGAGCAACATCCAATATGGTTATCATTTTACTGCGCTTAAGAGTGGCGACATTACTGATATGGCAGTTGTTTACCCTACAAGTAAAGATGTAACTGTATATGTGTGGGCTGATGAAAATGAGACACTATTAGATAGTTTAACGATAACGTCTGCCACGTCTTTTAACTACGTAGAGTTAATAGACCCTATAGCCCTAGAAGAAGGTAAGAAATACAGGATTACTATGTATATAGCTTTAGGGGAAGATGCAAGCTACGTCAGTGATGTTACCTATCCATTTACAAGAGGTAGCATCGAGCTATTAAACCTTGTAGCCACAAATGGCGAAAACACAGCCCAATTTCCAAAGGTCAATGCCGGAGAAAACTACGTAGCTGGCTTTGTAGATTTTGTGTATAGAACAGAAAAATAAATCAACCTGTGGTGAAAACGTTTTTACTTAGTTTACTTGTTATAATGATAGTTACTACCTCGTCCTTTGGACGAGGTAGTATCATTGATCTACTTACAGGGTCAACGGGAAGTAACCTTGACTATAATCTAGAGCTAAACGGCAACCCAAACACTAAATTGTGTAAATCAGCCAGTTCTGGAACTTTTGATCTTGTCATCAGTGAAAAAAATGGTAAGAACGTTTGGTTTTCAAACAATGTTAGAATTGTTATTTCAGTTCCTACTGGTTATAAGATTAATAGTGCCTATGATTATAACGTCGCTAATGTAGATACAGACAATACTGACACTGATTTTGAAAAATCCAACATAGATGTTTATCACACTCCATCAGCAATATTTATTACATTCAAAAATGTAAGCAGTGATCATCAGGACAAGCTAACTATATCTGGCCTGGAAATTACAGCAGAAAGCCCTTCTGCAAGTGGTGCTATGTCTATTTTCATCGAAAAAGATTTAGACTCACAAACATTCGATAACCTTACTGAGCTTTCATTTACTACACCTGAAGCCTACATATATGCTTCTACTACTTCTGTAGATAACAGATTCGCGCCCAATGAAACTTTCAATATAGTTGTAAATGCACCTGACAAAGATAAAGCAAAACATTCTCTAGTTATTGAAGATGGAAGTAATCAGGATGTGACTTCCAACTTTACTGTAGACTTTAATAATGGTATCTACACTGTAACCTGCCCTGAAGATGCAGGCACCTACTCACTCAAGGTATCCTATGAGGACGATGGTTGTAAAGCAAGTGCAAGTCCCATTGCTTTTTCCATTGTTATTCCCTCCATATTTCATGTTGAAAGTATCAGTGGACCTGATTTAGACCCTACCTATTGCGAGGACGAGGGAACTTTCAAAGTATACTTTGACCCCGATGAAATATATAGCGGCAGCACTACCGGTACTGTTGTAGAAGTATTTGGACAGACAGTAGACCTCTTTGATATTAATGGCAATCCCTACAGTGAGCTTGGTGATGCTTACTTTAATATAAACCTCGCTGACTATCCTATAGATACGATAGCCATTTCTGCCTACCGTACCTATAGCTCCATCTCACAAGGCGATTGTGAAAACCTTTGCTTTAATTCCTATGATGATTGTAGGCGTACATGCGATATAAAGTACCCTGACATCATTATTAAAGACCCTATACTCTACCCTACGGACCCTTTTTATCAGCCGCTTGGCAGCCCTAAGACCTTCGGTAGCAGCAATCAAAGTGGCAAAGTAGCCCCGCAATTTTCAACTACCATTCCATTACCAAAAGCGGTAACTGACCAGGCGTATGCCACATATTACAACCCGGATAGGGATGTATGTTACAATGATTGTGAACAGGAACTAAACTACTGTATCACAACCTGTAGCAGCAGCACAGCAGAAAAGCAAACACCTCCCAGGAAAGCCAGCTTTACCATAGTGGCTAAACCTGCGGTGTCAGTATCCTTTGCCCCTGAATATTGTGACGAAAGCTCAAATATAAACCTGGGCGAACTGGTTAGCCCTAATGATGGCTATGGCACAATCACTATCCTCAGCGACACCACCGACATTACCAGTACTGCTATCAACAGTGCCCAGCAATTTGTACCCTCAGCACTAAATCCCGGTACTTACTCTGTCGTATTAGAGTATGATAACGGAGTATGTATTGAAACGGCGAATGACAGCTTTACAGTCACTTCGTCTCCTGACTTTGGCCTGTCTGTCGTTAATTCCACAGATACTACCTCACTTGCAGGATTTGCAGTCTGCGAATCTGAAGCCGCACTGACTATCATGGAAAATGACGGGAGTGGTAACCTTATTGCTGCAGATATCAGTAACATGATCATCACTTACGCTGCAGATACAGTCAACCCCGCGAATATACTGGTAGAAACAAACGGACAAGTTACCCTTGACCCCACACAACTGGATCCTGGCTTTACCTATTCTGTAGGTTACACCAAGGCATCCGGAAGCTGCTCTGCCTCAAGGTCATTTCCGATTACTATTAACCCTAACCCCACCCCTTTCTTTACAGGGCTTAGAACAGAATACTGTGAGGCAGATCCTTCAAAAATAGAGCTCAAGCTCAATCCTGAACCGAAAACCAACACTGTGGATCTACAGATATTTAACCTTTCCGGGGATGATGTCACCAGCACCTATGCTGCCATTACCCAGGACACAGTCGGTGATTATTACTTTGAGCCCCGGTTATTACCGGCAGATACGTACATAGTAAGATACTCGTTTACTAATGGCAATACAGGGTGTACCGGTATCTTTGAATCAGATGAGGTAACTATTTTCCCTTCACCCGACAGCACGTACACGGTAGAAAATTTCTGCCTGGGACAGACAACACTATTTACTGCTACTGAACCCGAAGCAGCAGACAGTTCCACTACATATGTATGGGAGTTTGGTGACGGTACGGTACAGCGCGGTCGTACCGTATCGAAAAAATTTGCCGTGGCAGGGTTCCAAACTGTTACCTTTACTATCACCAACGCCGGTGGCTGCTCATTTACCACTAAAAAGAATGTAGCTATTTATCCACTGCCTGTGATGGATTACACCTCATACGGGTACTGCGAAAATAACCCTACCACCTTTGATGCTACGGTAGCCGCCAATGCTGATGCAGCAGATACCAGCTATTCGATAGACCGCTACATATGGGACTATGGTGATGGCGTAACAGATACACTGGATGCCTCTACCCCTATAGCCGAGCACGTCTATACCAGTACAGGCAAAAAGGTAGTCACCCTCACCATCGAAACAGCCAAAGGATGCGGTGACCAACTTACCCGTGAGATATTCATTTTCCCGGTAATTTCAGCCGAGCTATACAGGGAACAGTTTGAAGCCGGCTACTCACCTGAAGCCAATGGCTGGCTTAACAGCCACATCCTTGATAGCTTAGGACTAAGCAGTTGGAGACTTGAGCAGATAGATTCTGTAGGGATGGCATGGACGACCCGTGATAATAGCGGCACATACTTTAATAACGAAAAGAGCTACCTCGAAAGCGCCTGTATCGATATGAGCGTGTATGACGACCCCCAGATGAACCTATACTACGAGTGCGATACGGATAATGGAAATGACGGTGCCGTAGTGCTCTATAGTACAGATGGCGGCATAGACTGGGTAGTACTGGGAGACGGCCCTGATGGCGTGGGCTGGTACAATACTGATAACCTGCTCGGACAGCCCGGCGAAGAGTTTAATGCTTCCAGAAAAGGCTGGTCCGGCTCAGATACCGGCTGGACAGTAGGTAAATACCCTCTTGCTGAAGTTTCCGCGGCGGCTGCTTCCGGAAATGGACTGGTACGTTTCCGGTTGGCATTTGGTAGTAACACAGATAACCCGATCGATGCTATATTTGGCGGCTTTTCGCTGGATGAGGTCAGGGTGTTTAATAAGAACAAACTGGTGCTGCTGGAGCATTTCACCAACCTGACAGATGCAGGTGCCAAAGCTGAACGTGAGGCACTAATGACCTACGACGAAAGCAGGGATGACGTAGTTAAGATACAGTACCACATCCCTGATCCCGTGGAAGATGAAGTATACCTCTCACATAACCCTCAGGTTCATGGTGTGCCTTGGCTGACTTATGGGATATCCGGACCCGGCGTAACAGTTGTGGAAGGCAGGTACAATTCCCCGGTTAATTTCACCGACGGATGGGGGCCTACTGCCACCACATTCCACTCCCTTGAATCCACACCTTTCGAACTGGCAACCACTTACACCGGTGGGCGTAATGGAGATCCACTCCAGATATCAGTAGATGTGATATACAATGGCACCATAATAAACAGCGATACAGCTATTAATCAGCGATTATCTCTAAAAACAGCCGTCGTGATGGAGACCATGACTGAAAGTGGCGAAACCATGCGTAAGGTGTTTTATGACTTCGTATCTCCTGCCACCGGCGTATATATAGACGGGCCTTGGGAGCCAGGGATAGACCGTACCGATAATGTCACTATGGAATGGGCCCCTCCTCATACAGCCGAGGCCTCCACGTTTAGCCTGGTGTCCTGGCTGCAATTTACTGACATACAGTACTATGATGAATATAATCATCCGATAAGGCCTGTGCTGCAATCGGCATACCTGCCTGTGGCTCAGCCCGTAGATGCCACCCGGGTGACCGGGATAGCCGATGATATGGCTAGTGAGGAAATAGGCCTTTACCCTAATCCGGCAAGAGACGTAGTCGCTCTTACCTTCCCCTACCCTACCATACAGCCATATGAAGTATCACTGATTGACATGACGGGTAAAACTCACGGCCATTACGTCGTACCTGGAGGAAGCCGCGCCTATGAATTACAAATCAGCCAACTACCCAGAGGGCTGTACCTTGTGAGGATCTATGATAATAAGGGGCAGCAAGTGGTAAAAAAGCTACTGCTACGATAATAAAGAAGGACCCGATAACATGAAAAAGCACCTTTTATCCATCGGAATAGCAGGCATACTGAGCCTCGGGGCTTGCACAGATAGTGTGGAGGTGGCCGAACCGGAGCGGTTTATCAGATACTACGGTTCCGCCTATGATGATGAAGGCTATGCCGTAGCCAGCCTGCCAGGCGAAGGGTACCTGCTAGCGGGAAACAGCCAGGCAGCCAGTCCGGAGGGAACCCGTTTTACCCGCATGTATGCCGCCCGTACCGATCTCAATGGCAGGGTTCTATGGGAAAGGACATATGGAGGTAACAGCGCCTTTACTAATGCAAGCCATGTGCTGGCAGATGATGAAGGCGGCGCTATCCTATACGGTACCGTCACATCCCATGAAGGCGACATGGACGTTCTGCTCTTGCGTACAGATGCGGCAGGTAGCGTGATGGACTCAATTACTTATGGGATACCGGGGCAAGATGACATTGCTGCCACCATATTGAAAACCCAAAGCGGATTTATACTGGGAAATACTATTGGGGAGAACGGTAAAGTCACTGACGTGGCCCTGCGTGAAATAGATGCGGCAGGAAGTACTTTGTGGACTGAAAACTATGGCAATATCGGCCCCCTGCGCAGTATTAGTTCAGTAGTTCAGACAGCATCAGGATACGCCTGGGCAGGCACTGTCGCCCGCGGTTCGGATAACGAAATTGTGCTTGTGGCTACAGACAGCCAAGGCGCTATCTTAAGTCAGCAGAACATTCTCCCAGAGGGAGCTTCATCTATTCGCTCTGCCGGCATGCAACGAACGGGTGGTCAGTACCTGCTTGCCGGTAATGTACATACCGGATCCGGTAAAAGAATAGCTATAATGAACATACGGCTTACGGGAAATACCTTTGCTGTAGAGCAGACAAAAATCATCTCTGGCAACTCAGACCAGGAAATAAACTGGGCTGAACCCAGTGGCAACGGAGGCTTGCTACTAGGCGGATACTATGACAACGGCCTTTCTCTTGAAGATTGGATGCTAATAAAAACAGACCGGGAGGGAAACGAGTTGTGGCGAAAATCCTATGGCAGTGGAACGGGCCCTGATGAGATTCATCATATTACCAGAACGCCCCTTGGAGATATATTGCTCCTTGGCACAGTACACTTTGCAAACAACTCCATAATTGCATTATACAAAACTGACAATCAAGGAAATATACTTGATTCAACCCCTCAGTAATTCATTTGTAGTATATAGTTTCGACACACTGGGAGAGCCCTTTACCGGCTCTCCTTTATTTCTACTACCAGGCTAGCCCCTGTGGCATATCACTTTATACGGGCAGTGCCGGCATTTGTCTTCATCAGGGGTTTGATCAAATGGCTGAGCCACATCATATATTTCACTCAGCAGCCCCCCCAACCTTTCCAGATACTCAGTCCGGTAAGGCGAAACATCCAACACAGGGTGTTTGTCCATGACAAACGTCATACTGAAATCCCTGCCAAAGAGCTCTTTAACATTATAAAGTCCTGGCATTACCGCACTGCTTTTTTTCCCTGCCTGGGTCTGGTATAGAAATCCGTATAAAAAAGTCTGCATGGCCGCCTTATTCCGTTTAGGGTCTTCCCTGTCGAAGAGGCTCTCTATGCTCGCCACTTTTTTGTCATCCTTACCCGTTTTGTAGTCTATCACCCTTACGTGGCCATCTTTACTGTCTACCCGGTCAATTATTCCTCCCAGTACGACCGTACTTTCATTCACAGGCACCTCCAGAGTATAACCCTGCTTCTCAAGGCCTAATATTTCAAATGGGGCATCCTGGCGATCCTTATCCAAAACCTTGCCTGCCATTTTCATAATTATCTCCCTGGCTATTACATTCCGTCCTTCAAACCTGAATGCTTTTTCCTCAGCCTTATTCGTGCCTCCGTAATGATTTTTGAATGCTTTCTCAACGGCAGCAGGAAGCCTTTCCCTCAGGACAGGAAAATCAGAAGGCTCCAGCAGCGGCTCTTTTTTTCGTTCGATAAACTCTTCATAAAGAAACTCCATGGCCTCATGCAGAATGTTTCCGAAGATACGCTGGTCCACCTCCTCTTCTACTTCATCTGCCTCCTTTAAGCCTGCAACATACCTGAAATAAAATCGCAGACGGCAGTCCAGATATGCGTTGATGGCACTTGCTGTCATGGGTCTTTCAGGCATGACTCCATCTATTTTAAACCACTTATCCATCTTACTCATAATGGAGTCAGTCTTATCTACACTGATTGACACCGGCTGCCGCCCCCTAACAGCATTGCTGACCACTGTGTGGCTAAAAGTCCACTCCTCAGGGCGCTCATAAATAAGTTGATAGAGAAAGCGGCTCATCCCCCCGCTATTGCGGGTGCTTACCGTGGCATTATAAAGCAAAGTGACTTTTTGAGCCCTGCGTAGAAGGTTATAAAACACATTAGCACTTACTGCGTCAGTATGCTCCGGCGTGGAAAGACCGAATGCACGCCTTAGTGCGTATGGTACGTAACTACTGCCTGAAGATATAGGAGGAAACACCCCCTCATTCATATTAAGCATGATGACATGGTCAAAATCCAGATTCCTGGTTTCCAGCATCCCCATAATCTGTAACCCATTCAAGGGTTCGCCGCTAAATGGCACCCTGAGAAAACGGGCCAGGTTTCTGTACAGCCTGAGAAAAGTTTCCAGTCCGATCTCAAGAGAGTTCTTCGCCAGCGTATCTCCCAGCCGCTTCAGGTGACTCTCAAAAGCAAACACATATTCCAGCTCCAGGTCTGCACGGCCGGTTGGCTGCAGATCCGCCAATCGATACATACGAATATCCTTCAGCACCGCCAGGAGATAAGGTATGACTCCCCCAGCTGCTGGTAGAGGTGCAAATAGCCGGCATAACTGATCCGGCCACTTACTATCTGTCAGCTCTGTGGCCGGTATAGAAAGTCGATTGCGGTTTTCAATATCATCCAGAATTTCATCAGATGCCCCAGGCATCCTGTAGTAGATCAGCGGATGCCTAAGTATGGCAATAACGTGTCGGTACTGGTAAGCATAGTTTTGCTCGACACCCTCGTGCTCTGTCTCGTTCTTATCAGCTTTAGCTCGCCGTGAAGCAAACTCCTGCATTTCCACCAGTTGTTCCAGCAGGCTATAAAGACTCGTTTCACGAAGCGGATAACCCATGGTTACATTCACCGCCAGCGCATCCTGTTCTTCCTTTCTTGACTGTGGCAGCGAGTGAAGTACCGGGAAGAGCATAGCCTCATCGGCCAGTACCACTACCGTTTTTTCAGGGTTTTTCAGCTTTCCTGCCTTTTGCAGATCCAGTAGCAACTCCCCTGCCTTTTTAGCCTGCCCTGTCTCGTGCGGCACTCCTATTAAGTTCACCTCCTTTGGTTGGCTACGCATATCAGTCAGGCTCTGATCTTTGAAAGTCGATTCAAAAACGCGGTGGTTGCGGTATCGTCGTAAAAACATACCCGCTTCCTGGCGGGAATCATGCAGGTAGCTATCATCAGCATCCCACTGAACGGAGGCATGTTTCTCTTTCAGATAATAGGAAATAATAAGCTCCTCAGACCGGGTTAGCGCATTTAGCCCTGCAAAGACAACCTTTCTTTTAGCATCTGCCGATTGCGAAATATTGTTGGCCACCTCCCGGTATATCATGCCGGGATAGCCAAGCCCCTGCTGACTCAGTACCTGACGGAAACGGTCGTATACCTTTTCAAGATTCTCCCATAGACGAAGAAAATTCTTTTTCTCAGAGCTGAGTTCGCCGCTAAAGGAACGCCAGAAATTACGCACCAACTGTCTTTGGTCCTCCGTGAGGTAGGCAAAGACAGTATCAATTCGTTTCAATTCGACCATGTTGCGAAACAAGCTGTTTGCCTCTACCATATAGCGGTCAATCTCATCAAAGTCTCCAAGAAGCATTTCACCCCATCCGTAAAACTTATCAAAACCCTCATCATAGGCGAGTATATCTTTATAGGCTTGGTAAAGGGTAAATACCAGTGTAATCCGGTCAGCTTCCAGGAGAGGGCTATGCATCATAATAAACTCCTCGATGCTATATACTTCAGGGCTCCAAATCGGGCTCTTGATAAGAGCAGACAGGTACTTTCTAAAGAAATAACCTGCTCTTCTATTAGGAAACACCACGGTTACCTGACCTATTTGCTTACCATGTTCATTGAATAACTTTTCAGCCAATTGCTGAAGGAAGGGCTTATTCATATCAGTTAGGTTCATATCTTTCACCGCTCAAAAAGGTTCATCTGCGAGGAAGCCGTTACCGGCACCAGCCTCAGGTTATCCACGTACACAAGCCATCCTTTAGCTTCTTCATACCCCATAGCCTGAATTTGTGTAAGGTACCCCTGAACCTGCTGGTGATGGGCCGCATCATCCGTACCTGTCTTAAAATCGAGCACTATTATTTCTTTCCCTTTTCTCATCACACGATCCGGTCTGTATATTCTCCCGCCCGGTGCTACCAGCTCTGCCTCCTTCTTTACTTCATATCCTCCGCCATACCATTCCCTTATCTCCGGTAGCTCTCCAAGCCTGTCAATAAGGTCCTGATACGTATCCCGTTCCTTTTCAGTCAGGCCATACTGGAAAGCCGTGCGTCTCATGGATTGCTCTAGTTCTTTCCACGTATCCATACCAGCCAGTATATCATGAATTACCGTGCCTCGCATACGTGCTTCCTCGTTGTTATCTGCTTCGCGTCCCGGCCTGTAAGGTGACCTTGGCCTGATGACCAGCCGGCTGCTGATATCCGTTGTGACAGGATAGTGCTTTAGGGCAGGTCTTTCTTCATTGCTTTCAGCATTATCAGATCTGTCTCCACCTAGTGTACCAAAACGGAAGCTTTCACTTTCAGCATCATAATAGTCCTGCATGGCAAACTCCTTTACGTCCTCCGAACCACGAGATACGGCATAGTGCAGCAAATGTCCGGCTGACTTCAACTTTGGAGGTTTTCCTGCCGGAAAGGCAGAGTGGCCATAAACTATCAGGGCAGACTCTGGCCTGGTAAGCGCCACATACAGCAGGTTCAAATTATCAAGAAACGCCCTGGACATCTCTTCAAGGTACTCTCCTGCAAAGTAAGACCCGGCCAGTGCACTATTATACCTGATAGGAAGAAAGGGAGTACGGGAAAATGGCTCAGGCAGTCCTTCGGTACTGCACCACAGGATGTTTGATTTGGTCCCGTGATCAATTTCCCAATCACAAAACGGCATAAAAACCACAGGGAACTGCAGGCCTTTACTTTTGTGAATGGTCAGAATACGAATGGCATCCATTTTTTCAGGCATCGGTACCGTACTCGTATGCCCCTTTTCATTCCACCACTCCAGAAAACCACCGATATCAGCCCTTTGCTCCCTGGAAAAGTCCAGCACAAGATCCTGAAAGGCCTGAAGGTAAGGAAACTCATCCTTCATAGTGTTCAGAGAAAAAGAAGCTATGAGTCTTTCCGCAAGCTCAAATAATGGAAGCCTCGCCAAACTTTCTCTGTGATGCCAGAAGGTGGGGGGCAATACATTTGCCAGGTTATCATCCGAGGCCTTCCTGGGTCGAAGAAGATCAGACACTGGCGTTTTTACATCCCCCAGTATGTATCGGTTGTAATCATGTATCAGATTGGCCAGAGCTACCGTATCCTCGCGGTTGTGCAGGTGGCGGAATGCCTGTAGCAGAATATGTACCGAATAAGCACTGCCCACAAAGAGACTTTCACTACTGACCACTTCATAGTTGATACCCTCTTTTATCTCTGCAGTATTTTTATACTCCATCAGCCGGTCGGCCACTCGTTTGCCATCACGCGCTGTACGAGTCAATATAGCAATGTCACCAGCTGCAAATCCCTTTTCCTGCAGTCTTTCAATATCCATAGGAAGCCGCCTGAGCACCTCATCCTTCCAGCTCGTAAGCTCCTCGTCCTCACCATAACTCTCATCTTTCTCCTGCAGGAAATTCAGCTCAATATACCCCTTAGTACGTTTATCTGACAGGCCAGGATCTTTTTGAGCCACATGCTCATATACCTTATCAAAATAACCTGCAGCAGGCACTTCTGCTTTCATCGGAAGGTGTTCGGCCAGTTTATTTCTGAGTATTGCAGGTAAAAGAGTAAACAGGGCATTATTAAACTGAATGATCTCTTGCCGGCTACGCCAGTTACGATCAAGGTGAAGTTCTGTATACATTCCCTGAAAAGACTGCGAGAGCCCATCCAGCAATAGCCTCCAATCCCCCCCTCTCCAGCGATAAATACTCTGTTTCACATCTCCTACCACCATGCTCAACTGACCTTGGGAGATCGCTTCTAATACCAGCGGGTGAAGATTACGCCATTGTAACGCTGAGGTATCCTGAAATTCGTCCACGAGATAGTGTCGGATATATGCTCCCACTTTTTCGTACACGAAAGGACTATCATTGCCGCTAATGACCTGGTTAAGAAACGGTGCCGCATCAGAAATGAGCATTACACCTTCTTCTTCCCGGTACTCCTGAAGTTTGGCCGTAAGATCTGTAAGAATGCCGAAAGTATAAAAATACCTTAGGGCCTCTAATGCTGTTATGTAGAGGGAATGATCCCGCTCAAAGCAATCTACCGCTTCCTGTAGACACTGCTGCAAACCGCCTTCAACTGCCTCTAGAATTACACTGCGCCGTTTACTACTTTTAGAGGTCCACTTTTCAGCGTCTCCCAGTGCATCCAGCACCCTCTTCCCCGGGGCAAATCCGCTTGCTTTTTCTCCTCCCCTACCCTCGGCAAGGCCATGGAGATACCCCCCTACTCCGCTCTTTTTATAGCTGAAATCATCTATAGTAAGCGCATGCTGTTGCATAACTTCGATTGCCTGACGCCCGCAGGCCTGCATTTCACTTTCAAACTTCTTTTTGACGGCAATCAAGTCCTTGCGAAACTCATTCAAAAACCCCTTTTCAGAGGCCTGTTGTAAGCCAGGTTCCACACTCTTATAGACCTCCCGGAAGATTTCACCTCCAAGTTCCATGATGTTTCCGCGAAGATCCCAGCTTTTCCCTTCCTCCACCTTTTCCTCTGCGAACCTTACAAGCCATTCCGTAAGCCCCTTCTTCCGGCCCACTTCAGCCATTACCTTGTCAGCAAGTTCGCCCAGTACTTTTTGTTGGTCCAGTTCTACCTTAAACCCACTCTGAAGGCCTATTTCGCGCGCAAAGGCTCTGATTACCTTCTGAAAAAAGCTATCTATTGTACTTACATTAAATCGCGAAAAGCCATGGAGTATTTCGGACAGGGTGTTTTCAGCCCGCTGCTTTAAGGTTGCCTCATCCATAGTTAGCTCCTGCATAAGATAAGCCGCCAGAGACGGCTCTTCACTCCGGCTCAGCTTATACAGAAAGCTTACTATCCTGCTCTTCATTTCTTCCGTAGCCTTATTTGTAAAGGTTACTGCGAGTATTGTCCGGAAGGTGGCTGGCTGTTGTATAGCCAGCCGGATATACTCCCGGGCCAGGGTGTAGGTCTTACCGGAACCTGCACTAGAACGGTAAATAAGAAAAGGAGCCAGCTCGGTCATAAATAAATGGAAGTTTTGTTAACCCCTGACAATCAGAGGGGAATAGCCGTAACAATCTCTATCCGCCGGAAAGATACTATTTTAAATTATGTCCAGATAATTTTAACATTTTACGTTTGATACCGTACTCATTTAGATATTTTCGCACTGTAGACTAATCTTTTTTCAACAGGAATATTTTTTCCCTAATCCCCGATTATAGGTGAATCCTGATAGAGCTAACGCTAACATCCTCAAACGTGTAATCGAATTTGACCAAAGAGGCGCAGTTGTTTTCTACTGTAAAGGGCATGTAAAAACCGCCACCCCATTGGATATTGAGCTGGAGAGTACCAATGTCAAGTATAATGATATGGTCACAATAGGTTCGAATGATGACGGTCATATCACTGATAAGCTTAAAAAAATTGTAGCCGCCCATTTTCGCACCAGTCAGGAGCAGGAATTTGATCTTGTACTCAGGAAAGACAGTCTTTTTTATAAGGTAAAAGGACAGGTGGTGATCCTTGGCGATTCAGCCATATGCTACCTCTCCGATAAGCTTGGCGTCTCAGACACCCCCTACTTCATGCTTAAAATGTTGGAGCAAACCGCAGATCTCATCGCTCTGGTGGATGCTTCATTTTGCTATGTCTCATTTAACCTGCCCTATAAGAATGAAATAAAAAAGGTCTATGGCGTAGATCTGCAGCCTGGTATGTCACTCTTAGATGCCGTAGGGGGAAATGAAGAAGATTATGCCAAAGCATTACCTGCCTGGCAACATGCTTTTGACGGACATGAATTTAAAGCAGAAGGAGCATTCGGATCAGAATCAACCCTATACGAATACGCCTTCAACCCTCTCAAAGATGAAAACGGACAGATATCTAATGCTATTCTTACGGTGAGGGATATTTCCAGATTCAGACAACTGGAAATGGAGAGTGTGGACAGAAGCAAGCTACAAACCCTGCTTAACCAGACTCCGGACATTATTGTAAAGATAGATCCATCGCTTAACTGCCAATATGTGAACGGTTCTATACAGCGTTTTGGCATAAACTATAGCAAGATCATCGGAAAAAATTTTTATGATCTTAACATTTCTCAGAGAGATCGTGACCGGCTCCTGCCGTACTTTAAGTCAGTGATGAAGGGCGAACGGGTCGAGATCTTTGACACCTTTAAGATAAAAGGCCTGGACTTCGATCTACATATCATATTTATACCCCAAAAAAATGAAAGGAATGAGGTTACCTCAGCCATAATAACCTGCCATGACCTGACTGCGCTCAATACACTTAAGCAGAAATTCAGGGCTATCTTTGATGGTACCTTTCAGTTTATGGGGCTTATGGATACCAAAGGCCGGATACTGGAGGTAAACAAGCCTGCCCTGGAGTTTATAGATATTGGACTTACCGAAGTGCTAGGCCAGTATATCTGGGATAGCCCCTGGTTTTTTGGTGAGGAAAATCTATCCGTCCTTAAGGAAGCTGTAACTGAGGTAGCTAACGGGGGTTTTGTTCGTAGAAACATGCCTATTAAGGATAAAAACGGAGATGTAATCATAATCGATTTCAGCCTGAAACCAGTAAGAGACGATAAGGGAGACGTTGTCTATTTACTTCCGGAGGGCAGGGATATTTCAGACCTGCTGGAAGCAGAAAAAAAACTGGAAGAGATGGAGGAATTCACCTTCATGGCTGATAACCTACCGCATATTATCTGGACGGCTGATAATAAAGGCGTGGTGAAATACATCAATGAAACCTTCAGGCAGGTTACTGGTCTCACAGATAAAGATGTTTCTGAAGGAAGCATGCGACACAAAATGCTTCATCCGGATGAATTAGAGGAGGTTTTTAAGAGCTGGAGTGTAGCCATAGAAAAGGGCAATAATTATTCTGCTCAACATAGGATACGACAGCGTTCAGGGGAATATGCGTGGTACCATACTAAGGTGAACCCAATGAGGAATCAAAAGGGTGAAATAGTTAAGTGGCATGGTAGCGCATTTGATATAGATGAACTAAAAAGGACCTCAATGGCCTTGAACACCCTGAACAGGCACCTGCAGGAGCTTACGGACGCAATGCCGGTCATCATATGGACAGGGGATGAAAATGGAATCACAGACTACTTTAATAAAAGGTGGTGTGAAATTACCGGTATGGAGGTTGAAGAATCCATAAAATCCGGGTGGAAACGAGCCATTCATCCGGATGACTTACAGACTTCGCAAAAAGTCTGGAGTCAGAAAATCCAGAAAAATAAACCCTTTCAGGTAGAGTACCGTCTAAAATGTTATGATGGAAACTACAGGTGGTTTCTGGAAGAAGGGCGGCCATACTTTGACAACGAAGGTAAGCTACTGAAATGGGTAGGAACTGCCACAGACATTCAGGACCAACATGATACCAGCCAGCTTATGACGCTGAAAGCTGAGGAATTTGAAACCATGACCGAAACGATCCCCCAGGTGGTTTGGACCGCAGAAAGTCACGGCAGGTTATTATTTCTCAGTAATAAATGGAAAGAATGGACCGGGATGGATGTTGAGAACAGCCTTGACGAAGGGTGGTTGCAAAGTGTAGCGGATGAAGACCGCATGCGGGTAAAGGCCAAATACGATGAATGTATAAAAGAAGGGGTGCCTTTTTTTGCTGAATTTAAACTTACCGACCTGCATGGCAACCCGTTCTGGGTGTTAGCGCTGGGCTCCCCTGCGAGGCAAAATGGTGAAGTAACCAAATGGTTCGGCACCTTTACAGACATAAGTATTCAGAAAGAAATAGAGGAATATAAAGATGCTTTCCTTCGTATTGCCGGTCATGAGCTCAGAACTCCCCTTACAAGCCTCATGGCTACCTTGGGACTATTAAAAAGGCTCCCTCTGAACGATCCGGACTTTCCTGAATATCTTAGAAAATCATATGAGGCCACAGTAAAACTTAAAAATTTAATTACAGACCTACTGGACGTTTCTACATCCAGAAAGGCACACTTTTCTTATCATGATGAACCATTCTCACTGGATAACATGATAGAGGAGACGGTTGAGGATTATAAAAAGGCTATAAAAACTCACCAGTTTGAATTGTCCGGAACAATAGGGCAAACAATCAAGGCAGACAGGGTAAGACTTGAACAGGTTTTTAACAACCTTCTCCAAAATGCTGTTAAGTACTCACCGGATAATGAATATATACAAATTATCCGCTCTTATACTGACGGCGAGGCTGTAATAAAGATCATTGATCATGGCATGGGTGTAGATGAGGTCGATAGGCCTCAGATATTCAAAAAGTTTTATCGTGCCGAAAAAAACAAATCCATCAGAGGTATGGGCCTGGGGCTTTATATGGCTGCGTCTATCGTGAATCACTATGACGGTAGCATTACATTAGAGAGTAAATCCGGGGAAGGAAGTATATTTACTGTGAAGTTGAAAATTGAAAGCCCTGAATGACTACCACTCATAAAATTTTGTTGTGTGAGGATGACCCGGATGTAAGAACATCGGTCACTATGCTCCTACAGATGACTGGTTACAATGTAAAAGCAGTCGACCTAGCTATAAAGGTCAAAGACATGCTGGAAACCTTTAAACCGGATTTATTACTTATCGACCTGTGGTTGCCTAATATTTCCGGTGATGTTTGTATTAAAACTATCCGGATGGAAGAAAAGAATCACCTTCCTATCATCCTGTTCTCTGCCAATACCCAGGTGAGAAGCATAGCACAGGAATGCGGGGCAGATGATTACCTGATCAAGCCATTTGAGATAGAGGAATTGGAGCAAAAATTAAAATTACAGTTGAAAGCCCGGCAGGCCTGATTCTCATGACCCATCCAGGCATTTTTGCTTGTATAGTTTCCCACTTTCCAGTTCCAGCGCTACAAGACAGCCTATTCCGTTTCCCTCTTTGCAACAGCCGTTGTCCAGGCAAATAACTGAGGCATCGGCCTTCACATTTCGGAATATATCCTTAATACGGGTGGGCGTGTGCCCGTGCAGGATAGTACGCCCATTTGCTATTTCCTTATCGTATTCCCAATTGCGTATTTCAAGCATTTCTGCATATTGGGAATAAGGTTTATGTGAAGTGAAATCAAAACCGGCGTGAACCATCATGTAGTCTCCATGCTCATGAAAGTACGGCATATCATCAATCATATCGATGTACTCCTCAGGTACCTCCTCTACAGAGGCAACACCAAAACTTTTCAAGGCTCTTTTACCGCCACTGTTTAGCCATTTAGCCTTATCCTCATCTGATGTTCCATAATATGCCCTAAGCAGTCTTTGTTCGTGGTTGCCCCTGAGCAGAATCAGGTTATCTACACGATCTTCCAGAACTTTAAAGTAATCTAAAACTTGCCTGGATTTCGGTCCATGATCTATATGGTCCCCCAGGACAAATAACTTATCATCAGAACCGAGGTCCAGTTTATCTTTACAAAGCTTCTTAAAGGTACGGTAGCAGCCATGGATATCGGAAATTACGTATGATGCCATATACCTAAGTAACTTATTTACTCTATCCTTGTTGCCTTTGGATCGACAATTTCGGCTTCGCTAAACCCGGACACCCCTCCACTCACAATAAATTTCATTACTTCTGAACCCGGCACATCGAGGCGGCTTACACGGTCTCTGGGAAGTATGTATAAATTACCTGAAAAGTTATAACTATGGGGTAGGTATACAGCAACGTCACCAGGCATGTCCAGTACATTAAGATCATCCTGCGTGATAAAGCCAAACTTTTTGAGCCCAGTGTGTGCATCCATTACGACTACCACCGGCTGGTCAAACTTTCTTTTTTCTCCGACAAATGCAGAAATAAGATCTTTAATAGAAGTATATATCAGGCTCACTAATGGAATCTTCACCAAAGCACGTTCCATTGCATCGAAAAGAGGCCGGGCTAACAAAGTAGAGGCTAAATACCCGAACATAGTGATGATGGCCAGGATAATGACAAGTCCCACCCCGGGCAGGGCTACGTCAATAATATTATCCAGCCATTGAATGCTAACGATAACAATGTACACTGTAAGGGCAAGAGGGACTAAAAAAAGAAGGCCTCTGAAAAAGTATTTTAAAAAACGGTTCATGGTCGATAGGCATTTTTGCTGCCGTAAAATAAAAAAAGGCCCTGCAAATGCAGCGCCTTTTGTGTCTTTGGTAATAAGATTTTATAGCTCAATCCCCATAAAGGACATGAATGCAATACCCATCAGGCCGGTAATTAGCATTGTAATACCCAGGCCTTTAAGGCCGGCGGGTACATTACTGTACTTAAGGCGCTCTCTGATAGCCGCAAGAGCTACAATAGCAAGAAGCCATCCTATCCCTGATGAAAAACCAAATACAGTAGCTTCACCGAGGCCATAACCACGAGGGACCATAAAAAGAGATGATCCCAGAATGGCACAGTTTACCGCGATAAGGGGAAGAAATATACCCAGTGAGCCATATAGAGAAGGGGATACTTTTTCAATCACCATCTCAACCAGCTGTACCATGGCCGCGATAACTGCTATAAACATGATAAACTGAAGAAAGCTCAGGTCTACTGTGGCAAAATCTGCACTGATCCATGTTAGAGCACCCTCTCTGAGAATGTGCTCGTAAATGAGCCAGTTGATAGGGACAGTAATGGTAAGTACGAATACTACGGCAAGTCCAAGGCCTGTGGCAGTCGAGACTTTCTTGGATACCGCAAGGAAAGAACACATACCCAGGAAGTAGGCAAATACCATGTTCTCTATAAAGATAGACTTAACGCCTAAGTTGATTAGTTCTTGCATTGTTTCCTTCGTTTTAGTGTTCTACGTAACCTGTTTTGGTGCGCTGTACCCAGATAATAAGTCCAAGTACAAAGAAGGCTCCTACAGGAGTTACCATCAGACCATTCGTAGGGAACTGGTCTATGCCTATAGCCTCAAAAACCTTAAATCCGAATATGGCTGCTGATCCCAGTAATTCACGGAAAAAAGCTACCGCTAAAATAATCCAGGAATAACCAAGCGCACTACCCAGTGCATCCAGTACAGAGTCATATGGCTTATTACCCATGGCAAATGCCTCAAGGCGTCCCATTACTATACAGTTAGTAATAATAAGACCTACGAAAACTGAGAGAAGCTTGGACACATCATACAGGTAAGCTTTAAGCACCTGGTCAACCAGGGCCACAAGAGTGGCGATTACGGCAAGCTGTACAATGATACGTACACGGCTGGGGATAAGCTTACGCAGTGCAGATATGGTAAGGCTGGAGAATACCATTACGAATATCACGGACAGTGACATTACGAAGGTAGGCTTCATCTGAGTTGTTACCGCCAAGGCAGAACAAATACCCAGTACCTGCACTGTAATAGGGTTGTCATCATTAAGAGGGTCAGAAACAATCCGCTTCCTCCTTTTAGAGAGTAACCCTTCACTCTCCTTAACCTGTACGTTCTCTTGTTCTAGTGTATCGGTACTCATAGTTGCGTTCTTTTGCTAGTTACCGGATTACCTGTGATGTCGTACTCTCTTCACCGTTGTTGATACGGTTGAAGTAATTCTGGTAAAAACCGGCGTAGTTTTTAAGCATGTCGTTTACACCCTGGGCTGTTTTTGTAGCACCGCTCAGGCCATCCACATGATACTCGTCGTAAATACTGGGGTTACCACTTTCTCCTTTTACCATCTGGACAGAAACAAGTTTTCCGACTTCGTCAAAAAGTTTTTTACCCTGAAAACGTTCCTGTACTTCTGCATCGGTGATACGGGCACCTAGACCGGGGGTCTCCGCTTTATGGTCAAAAGTCACACCTACTACCTCTTTGAAGGAGCCATCTACAGCCAAATAGCCAAAGATGTCATCCCAAAGGCCTTTTCCATAAACCGGAAGAATGTAAGACTCTACGTCCTGACCATTCTCAGCCATGAATTTAAATACGGGATAGTAACGCTCAAGTGAATCACGCTTATACTGCTTCCCAATATCGATATTCTCAGCAACGAGTTCGTTTCCTTCCTCGTCCTTTTCCACGATCATGCCATCGTAGTTCACTACTACAGATTTAATGCGATTATCGTAAACATCAATCACATTGGCATTTTCATCGAGATCCATAACAGCGCTCAGAATCTGACGCTTAGTGTCAAGTTCGACCTGCTTCTTCTGGGCAGGCTTCAGTGAAACTGAAGCGATGGCCAGCGCTCCGCCAAGCACTACGGTAAGGATGGCGGAAAAAATGATGATATATCCGTTAGACTGTTGCACGTTTCAATCTCCTTTTCTTGTTAGCAGCTATTACGTTGTAGTCAATAAGAGGAGCGAATACATTCATAAGAAGTATCGCCAGCATGATGCCCTCAGGATAGGCCGGGTTGGTAACCCTGATTATTACGGTGAGCACACCGATTAATAATCCGTAAATCCATTTCCCTTTTTCAGTATGAGCCGCTGATACCGGATCAGTTGCCATGAAAACAGCACCAAATGCCAGACCGCCAATCACCAGGTGATAATGTGCCGGCATATTAAGAAAGGCATTTCCACCCAGCGCATCAAATCCAAGGCCTGTAAGGTAAGCACCTGCAAATACACTTAAGATGATCTTCCAGCTACCTACACCAGTGAGGATAAGGATAACGGCACCCACAAGGGCCATCACCGTAGAAGTTTCTCCGATAGACCCGGGGATAGAGCCCAGGAACATTTGCTTAAATGTAAAGAAAGGTGCCCAGAATTCGCTCCATGCACCGGTTACGGCCATTTCTGTATTAGCAAGACCCTCTTCAGCTGCAATAGCAAGAGCAGTTGCACCGCTGTAACCGTCTATTGGTGTAGCATCTCCAAGGTAGGTCCAAACCTCACCTGATATATCTGAAGGGTAGGCAAAGTATAAAAACGCCCGTGCCGTAAGGGCTACGTTAAGCACGTTCATACCTGTACCACCAAATACTTCCTTAGCGATAACCACCGCAAAAACAGTAGCTAAAGCCACCTGCCATAATGGGATAGTGACAGGCATACAAAGTGGAATGAGCATACCCGTTACAAGAAAGCCCTCATTGATAGGGTGTTTTCTGACTACGGCAAACAGAGCCTCAATAGCCCCACCTGCTGCATATGCTACAATCACGATGGGAAGCACAAGCTTAGCCCCAAGGAAGAATTTAGTCCAGAAATCAGCTTCCTGCCCAATGGCAAGAAAATGTTGGTGGCCCATATTCCACATACCGAAAAGCAAGGCAGGAATCATGGCGATTACCACCGTCATCATCATACGCTTAAGGTCTACAGCGTCACGTACGTGTACTCCTTTAGGCTTTGTGGTATGATTAGGCGTAAAGAGGAAAGTATCTCCTGCTTCGTACAGGTAATAGAATTTTTCAAACTTTCCGCCCTTCTCGAAAAGAGGTTTCTGCTTATCCAGAAGGTTTCTTAAAGCTTTCATATACTATATATCAATCAGCTATTTTTCATTAAGTCCAATCCCTCACGCAAAATGGCCTGAATGTCGTGTTTGGAAACATCAACAAACTCGCACAGGGCCATATCTTCCTCGATAACCTCATAGATACCGAGGGACTCCATGTCATCATAGTCTTCTGCCATAATGGCCTTAATAAGATGCGTAGGAAGGATATCCATTGGCATCACCGACTCGAAGGTACCGGTTTGCACAAATGCTCTTTCTTCACCCTGCATGTTCGTAGAAAGAACATATTCTTTGTTAGGGTTAAGGAAAGAAAGCAAACCGAATGCGCGATGGTAGCTTAGCTTGTTTCTCGTAGGTTTGATCCATCCGAGCAACTCATAGTTATCACCTTCAGGAATAACAGAAATAAGGTCATCATAATATCCCAGATAGCTATCAGGATTTACCTTGGTGCCGGTAAGTACATTACCGCTGATGTAACGAACATGGTCATTCGTTAACTTACCTTTGGTGATCGATTCAATCTTAGCACCCTGGTAGGTCTTGTAATACTGTGGTTTTTCAACTTCAGACCCTGCAAGTGCTACGATACGTGATGCATCGTACTTACCTTCCAGGAAAAGTTTTCCTATCTGGATTACGCCAAAAGGACGGATTGTCCAGACAATGTCTCCTCTGTTGACAGGGTCAAGGTGGTGTATTTGCACACCAGGGTTACCTGCAGGGTGAGGTCCTGAGAATTTATTGATCTGAACACCCTGGGCATTACCAAATGCAGCATTGATTTCACGATCGGCCGCTACGTTCAGGTGAATGGTGCCGGGGGTTAATTTCTTAAGCACGTCGATCCCCGCCTGGAAGTACTGCTCCTGTCCTTTAAAAAGAACATCATAGTCAGGGGCGAGGGGGTGTGTATCAAACCCTGAGACATGAATGGCCTTTGGCGCCTCCTCAGGATCGGCAAATAAGCCATAAGGGCGCTGGACTAACTGGGGCCATACACCACTTTTCAGCATCTGCTCTTCTACCTGCTCACGTGTGAGGTTATTGAGCTCAGAAACACTGTAACGGGGATACTCCTCGTATACCTGCTCACTATCTGCGAGAATTACCACCTCGAGAAGTTTACGTTTCTTTCCTCTTTTTACCTCGACCACCTCGCCGCTGACGGGTGACGTAAGCATAATACGGCTATGCTTTTTATCATATACGAGAGGCGTACCGGCTTTTACGGTTTCCCCTTCTTCTACCAAAACCTTTGGCCGGGTGACATCAAGAAAATCCGTAGGCTTTAAGGCGAATGTCTTAGGCATAGAAGCCTCAGAAACTGTGTTTTCTGCCTTGCCCTTAAGATTGATATCGAAACCTCTCTTAAGCTTTATGACTTTTGTCATTGTCTATATGTAAATGAATCGATAGGTTCAAAAACGTGGCAAAAATAGTAAATTTTTGTTCATGAAAAACCCAGTGTAGTATTATTCACCAAAACGAATAATGCAACAATCAGGGATTTCACTAATGCGCATCTCCAGGTAGTTTTCAGACAGCCACCTGCTGCCCAAGCTCTTTAACATGGTTGGCCACCTGTTCCATCAGCCACATAGGAGTGGAAGTGGCCCCGCAAATACCGACGTTTTTTGCTCCATCAAGCCAGGAAGGGTCTATTTCACCTTCACTTTCAATGAAATAGCTATTCGGATTTTCGCTTTTACAAACGCCATATAAGGCTTTTCCGTTCGAGCTTTTTTTCCCACTGACGAAAAGAATAACATCGTTCTCATTTGAGAAATTCACCAACTGAGGCTCGCGGTTTGAGACCTGTCGGCAAATACTATCATTTGCCTGGAAGTCACCGTCATTAAGTTCCCCTTTTTCTTTAGCGATACGTTCTTCTATCAGTTGCCTGATGTGGTAAAACCCTTTTGTGCTCTTAGTGGTCTGACTGAAGAGGGTGACCGGCTTTGAAAAGTCGATCTTATCCAGGTCTTCTTCTGTCATCACTATGATTGCCTGATCCAGTGTCTGGCCGCTTAGCCCTATTACCTCAGCATGGCCAGGTTTTCCATAAATTACGATCTGCCCTTTCGCATCCTGAGATTTATCAAAGGCATTTTTCACCCTGTTTTGAAGTTTAAGCACTACAGGACAGGAGGCATCAATAAGTTCAATATTGTTTTTCAGAGCTACCTGGTAGGTTTCCGGCGGTTCGCCATGCGCCCTGATAAGCACCTTACAATCTCTGATGTCACTGAGTTGGTCACGATCTATCACCCTCAGGCCTTTAGCATGGAGACGTTTTACCTCCATATCGTTATGAACAATATCGCCAAGGCAGTACAGTGTACCGCTTTCTTCCATCTCATCTTCGGCCATTTGGATAGCAAACTCCACACCGAAGCAATATCCTGAGTTTTTATCGATCGTTACGTTCATAAAAAAAACCTTTATTTGGGTCAGGCATTACTCAAGGCCTTCATTCGCGAGCGAGCAAGCTCAATAATTTTCTGAACCTGCTGCTCAAAGGTAATGTAGCTGGTATCAATTTCGTGAGCATCGTCTGCCTTTCTAAGCGGACTCACCTCACGGGTACTGTCAATACGGTCACGGGTAGCCAAATTTTCTTTTATCTCATCAGAAGTAATTTCCACACCATTACTTTCTAATTCGCGCATACGGCGATCTACCCTGGCCTCAAAATTGGCAGTCATAAATACTTTTAATTCTGCATCCGGATATACAGTGGTACCGATATCCCGGCCATCCATAACCACGCCTCCGCCTTTGCCCATTACACGCTGAAGGTCTACCATAGCGGAGCGTACTTCAGGTATTACGGACACCTTGCTGACCATATTGGACACGCGCATTCTGCGAATGTCTTCTTCAATGTTGCCCCCATTAAGGTAGGTCTCAAAGCGCCTTTCAGCTTTGTTGTATTTGAACGTGATTGTAATCTCTTTCAGCGCTTTGGCTATCTGCTGCTGATTTTCCAGATCGACATTATGGTCCAGAAAATACAGGGTCACCGCCCTGTACATAGCGCCACTATCCACATACGTAAAGCCTAACCTTGATGCCACCTCCTTTGCGGTGCTGCTTTTACCACAGGCAGAATATCCGTCTATGGCAATAATTATTTTTTTATCCTGGTCAGTGGCCGTGTCGTACATATCAGCAGTCCTTTATAGGGCAGGGAATAGGTTTTCTTTTAGGAATGGTGCGCGGTTTATTGGTTTTGCATGATGAGAGACTCATGCCCATGCAAAATATAAGCAACAGAGAATAAGCAATACTTTTTTTCAAACCGAACCTGTTTTCTAATTTAGGCACAAATATAATAATTAAAGCGGCGGGTCATGAATTGCCTGCCCTTAGTTTTATTTCTTACACCCAAACACAGCTTTTTTTGAAATCGTTTACCATTTCCGGCCAACTTATAGATATCCTTGCCAAGGAAACCTATCCCTGTACCATACAGGTTGAAAATGGCGTGATTTCGTCAGTGCAACGAACGGAATCCGCGGACCCCTATTTTATTATTCCCGGATTTATCGATGCCCATGTGCATGTGGAAAGCAGCATGTTGGTGCCTTCAGAATTTGCCCGGTTAGCAGTAGTGCATGGAACAGTGGCTACTGTCTCCGATCCTCATGAAATCGGTAATGTTTTAGGCACTGAAGGGGTTAAATATATGATCGAAAATGGCCGAAAGACACCTTTTAAATTTGCTTTCGGCGCCCCTAGCTGCGTGCCTGCCACTACATTTGAGACCGCTGGTGCGACCATTGATGCCGAGGGAGTTCGTGACCTGCTGGAAATGGAGGAGATACGCTACCTGGCTGAAATGATGAACTGGCCGGGTGTGTTGTATGGAGACGAAGAGGTGTATAAAAAAATAGCGGCTGCAAAAGAGCTGGGCAAACCGGTAGACGGCCATGCTCCCGGCCTTAAGGGTGAACAGGCCAAAAAGTATATCGAAGCTGGTATCTCCACTGACCATGAGTGCTTCACTGCTGAAGAAGCCCTGGACAAGCTGAAATATGGAATGAAGATACTGATCCGTGAAGGAAGTGCGGCCCGGAATTTTGAAGCATTAGCCGATCTGCTTCATGAGCACTATGACAGCATGATGTTGTGTTCGGATGATAAACATCCGGATAATCTTGTGGAAGGCCACATAAACACATTGTGCGCCAGGGCAGTAGCTAAAGGGATAGATAGTTATAAAGTGCTGCAGGCCGCCTGTATAAACCCTGCCACTCACTACAACCTGCCTGTAGGCCTATTAAAAAAAGGGGACCCTGCTGATTTTGTCATGCTCCATGACCTGGAAAGCTTCCGTGTTCATAAAACCTATATAGATGGGGACTTAGTGGCTGAAGAGGGCAAAACCTTAATTCCGAGGGTAGACAATGAAATTATAAACCATTTTAGCTGCGAGCTGAAATCGCCTGACGATTTCTCGATTAAAGCTTCCGGCCAGACGTTGAATGTAATTGAAGCGATGGATGGCCAGTTGATTACCAACAGGCTCCAGGAGCCCCCCCGTATCGAGAATGGCCTGGTAATAGCCGACACTGACCGGGATATTCTAAAGCTTACGGTCGTAAATCGCTATCAGGATGCAGACCCTGCCATTTCTTTTATCCGAAACTTCGGACTCAAAAATGGGGCCCTGGCCAGTTGTGTCGGGCACGATTCGCATAACATTATTGCCGTAGGTTGCGATGATGAGGCCATTGCCCAGGCAGTAAATCTGGTTATTAAGAATAAAGGTGGAATAAGCGCAGTCGGCCGGGATGAGGAAATGGTCTTACCCTTGCCAGTGGCAGGTATAATGTCTGCTGATGACGGATACGAGGTAGCCAGGCAGTACAGCGCCATAGATAAGTTTTCCAAATCGCTGGGTAGTGAGCTGGAATCCCCTTTTATGACTTTATCATTTATGGCCCTTTTGGTAATTCCTTCGGTGAAGCTTAGTGATAAGGGGCTGTTTGACGGAGATAAATTCGCCTTTATTGAGCCATTTGCCTCATAACCCGCCTATCTGATAACTAATTGCTCTAATAGAGAGTTAATTATGGTACCACACTAAAACCGTATGATGCTATGAGAGCAAATCAACATTTGACAATTGAAAGAGTAGGCATAAAGTATGGCCTGCTCACCTGCGCCGGGTTAATCGGCTACTTTCTGTTGATGAAAGCATTTAACCTGGAGCATAATCTTGAATTACGGGCATTTAACCTTATCATTTTGGGTAGTGGTGTCCTGGCAGCAGTTAAGTACTTTAAGCATCACGCATTTCACTCAATGACCTATTTGCGTGGTTTGGGTGCAGGCATGCTCACCTCAATAATAGCTGTGATATCGTTTTCCTTATTGGTTTTCATATATCTGAGCTTTATCCAGCCCCAGTTTATGGAGGTAATTCGTAATAATGAACCATTTGGTCTGTACCTTAATCCTTATAATGTCACTGCCATTATTGTTTTTGAAGGACTGGCAAGCGGGTTCCTGCTATCATTTGCTATGATGCAGTACTACAAAACCAGTCATTTCACCAACCCGGTAGACAAATAAACCTAAATTGAATATGGAAGAAAAAGGAGGCAAAGTAGAAGGCCTGTTAAGTGACCTTGGAAAGAAAATTGACCAGTTGGTAGAGAAAATGCGCCACTCCGGAGATGATATAAAACGAGAGGTGGGTGATTTATCAGAAGATCTGAAAAGCTCCAGGGACAAGTTGGAAAATGAATTCCAGCAATTCAGAACCAAAATGGAACAGGAACGGCGATCTGATAAATGGAAAGAAGTGGAGATTCGCCTTGAAAATGCAGCCAATGAACTGAAAAAGGCTGTAGAGGTGGTGGTGAATCGAAATACGCAAAAGTAAAGGGGCACAAAGGCCCCTTTAGATTCAGATTGAGAGATTAGTACTCTTCACCGATAAACAAATAATCAATAGGTAGGCCGGGACATAGCTTCCGGCCTACTTTGCCTTATAACCACTATATAAGAAAATAAATTTCTTGCAGTGCCTTAATTTTTTCGGCTGGCAAAGAAATACCACTGTCCTCCAAGTTAGGCGAAAGTTTTTAAAATGAAAAAAGCAATTGCCTTGCTCGTATAGTCGCCATTCCCCTTCCTTTTTCTTTATTTTGCCACATGAATTTTTTATCTGTAGAATCTATTACCAAATCATTTGGTGAGCGGATGATCCTGGACGGTGTTACCTTTGGTCTTAGTCAGGGCCAAAAGACAGCCTTGGTGGGCATAAATGGTAGCGGGAAGTCCACCCTCCTGAAAATTTTGTCCGGAGAGATGAAGCCTGATTCGGGGGAAGTTTCCTTTCGCAATGATCTCCGGGTAGCTTACCTCGCCCAGAATCCTCCTATGAATGAAGAGGCCACAATAATGGACGAGGTTTTTGATGATTCAGACCCCGTAGTATCTCTTGTGAGAGAATATGAATATCATTTGCATAGATCAGTAACAGATACGGATTCGCAGGAGAAACTTACCGAGCTCATACCTAAAATGGATGAACTTGGTGCCTGGGATTATGAGGTGCAGGCAAAACAAATACTAGGCCGCCTCGGCCTCTACGACCTGGATAAAAAAGTAGGCTTGCTAAGTGGGGGACAGCGCAAGCGCGTGGCAATGGCCAGGGTGCTGATGGAAAAGCCCGACCTGGTGATCATGGATGAGCCAACGAACCACCTGGACCTGGAAAGTATCGAATGGCTGGAAGCATTTCTGGCTTCTTCACAAATGTCTCTCTTGCTGGTGACCCACGACCGTTATTTTCTCGAAAGGGTGACTGATCATATCATAGAGCTCGATGAGGGTAAGGTCCATACCTACAAAGGCAATTATAATTACTTTCTGGAAAAGAAGGCTGAGCGAATACAACAGGAGGTCGCAGAAGCTGATAAGGCGCGTAACCTGATGCGTAAAGAGCTGGAGTGGATGCGCAGACAGCCCAAGGCTCGCGGCACGAAGGCCAAGTACCGGGTAGATGCTTTTTATGACCTAAAAGACAAGGCAGGCAATCGCCCTGAGGAGCGCAGTATGACCATGAACATAGGCACTGAACGACAGGGCAAAAAAATACTGGAGGTAAAACACCTTAATAAGCAATTTGGAGACCTGGTAATTCTGGATGACTTCAACTACGTATTCCGCAAAAATGAGCGCATAGGTATAGTCGGAAAAAATGGGACAGGCAAATCAACTTTCCTTAATATTCTGACGGAACGTGAGCAGCCGGATAGCGGAGAGCTAGACAAAGGTCATAACACGAAGTATGGTTACTATACACAGGAAGCAGACCTATTTGATGATGATCAGCGGGTGATTGATACCGTACAGGAAGTAGCCGACATCATAACCATGAGCGACGGCCATACCATAACTGCCTCCCAGCTGCTACAGCACTTTATGTTTCCGCCCAAAAAGCAATACGATAAAGTAGGCAAACTGAGCGGGGGAGAAAAACGACGCTTGCAGCTACTGCGTACACTCATGAGCAAGCCCAACTTCCTGATTCTGGATGAGCCTACTAACGATCTGGACCTTCTTACACTGAACGTACTGGAGGAGTTTCTGGATAATTATGACGGTTGCCTTATGGTGGTTTCTCACGATAGATACTTCCTGGATAAGCTTACCGACCACCTCTTTGTATTTGAAGGTGATGCTGAGATACGGGACTTTCCAGGAAACTATACGGACTACAGGGAATTTAGAAAACTGCAGGAGCACGAGAAAGAGCCCAAAGCTGACAATAAACCGCAAAAAGAAGCTGCTAAACCCTCACAGACCACTACGGAGGAAAACAAGAAGCTCAGCTATAAGGAAAAAAGAGAGTTTGAACAATTAGAGGCTGACATACCTAAACTGGAAAAGGAGAAAGCAGGACTAATCCAAAAAATCAACAGCGGAGAGGAAGACTACGAAAAACTCACCGGGTGGTCCCAGGAGCTGGAAACATTACAGGAACAACTGGACGAGAAAGAGCTCAGGTGGCTGGAATTAAGTGAAAGGACTTAAGCGATTAAGGCTTCATGCTTAGTCACCTCTTCCAGAGAGCCGTCCAGTAAGCCCGGGTATCTGGCATTGATCCGGGCTTCAAAGCCCTCATCAAATCTGGCCAGGTATAAGCTTTTTACGTCAGCGAATTGCTCTATGGAAAGGCCTTTAGCCCCTCTCAGGTCAGCTTTATATAGGTTAGCGCTATCAAAATTGGCCCCGCTCAGATCAGCTCCCCGTAGGTCAGCCTCCATCAGGTAAGCATTCTTCAGATTGGCTTTTATCAAATATGCATCTCTGAAGACTACCTTGATCATGAAAGCATCTGAAAAATCGGCGCCGCTGGCATATGCACCGCTCAAGTCTGCCTGATTCAGGTTTGCACAGCTCATATTTGTCTGGTTCAACCTGGCTTCTGCCATCTTGCATTCGATCAGGTGAGCATGGGCCAGGTTAGCATAATTCAGGTTGGATTTGACCAGATTTACATAGTTCAGGTTCGTTCTGGCCAGGTAGCAATTCACAAGGTTAATTTCATAAATACCATGGCGATTGAGTCGCTTCACATTACCTGTAGTCCTGAAAGCAGCCTCTTCTGATTCCCATAGCCTGAAGTCATCAATCTCATCTTTAAACATCCTCACACGCTGCCTTCTTTCTCCGTTCTTGGTGAGCCAGAATATTAGTATACCTATCACTGCTATATCAAACAGCATACCGTGAGCTTCGGCAAGCACCTGACCATAGAAGTTTTTGAAATCTGAAAGGTAATACGGCAGGCTTAACCCAATCACCACGAAGGCCAATAACACTAGTACGATAAGGGTAGTGAGAATAGGCTTTTCGCTAACAGAATGGATCTTTTCTGACAGGTCGCTAAAGATAGCTTTAATCATGAGGAGGCTGATGTTTGATCGCAGCAACTATGATTAGCAATTTAACAGCCTTATCCGTTAAAAAATATGGATTTCAGTTTGTTAACTAACGTCTCATTAATCTTCACGTATGATTCATGAGTCCAGCCTGCCACATGGGGGGAAAATATCACCTGATCAGAAGCTACCAGGTACTCAAAGTCCTGTATCTGTCTATCAGTCAGGGTCTTTAGTTTTTCATTTTCTAAGACATCCAGTGCTGCACCCTTTACTTTTCCGCTTTCTAAAGCAGCCCTTAAAGCCCTCAATGGCACTATTTCCCCCCGACTGGTATTCAATAGAAAAATGGCTTTTTTGAATTTACTAAGAAACTCCTCATTAATCCACGCTTTCGTTTCACTTGTTAGCGGAACATGCAAGCTCAGAATATCTGTCTCTCTAAAAAGTTCATCTAAAGTGGCTTCTATCACAAAATCATCCGAAAAGCCCTTTTTATACTTATCATACCCTAAAACCTTGCATCCGAAACCTGAAAGTCTTTTTGCAAATGCCTGTCCCATATATCCGCACCCGATAAGCCCTATTGTCTTGCCCATCAGTTCTATGCCCCGGTTTCCTTCACGGTCCCACACCTTATTTCTCACCTCTCTGTCAGCCCTCAAAAGGTTATTAAACAAGGCCAGAAGCATGCCCACGCCATGTTCTGCCAGGGCGTCTCGGTTTCCCTCAGGCGCATTGACCAGGTAAATGTTTCTTTTGCGTACAACCTCTACATCTATCTGATCCAGCCCGGCACCTGCCCTGGCGATAAATTTCAGTTTTTCGGCTCTGGAAATAAGCTCCTCATTTAAAGGCGTTTTGCTCCTCACCACCATACCCTCATAGCGATCAGCTATATTCAGTATTTCTTCCCGTTTGATGTCAGGGCGGTAGTCGGGTTTGATACCTGCTTCTTCCAGCATGGGCATGAGGCTTTCGTGCATCCGGTCAATGATCAGGCAGCGCATAAGGGTCTATGATTTAGAAAGTGCTTAAAGATTATAAAGCAAGTGGGCCACAAAGAAATACACAGCCAGGCCCAACAGGTCATTGGCAGTAGTGATAAAAGGGCCAGAGGCCAGCGCAGGGTTTATGCCTACTTTATCCAGTATAAGGGGGGTAATGGTACCCATAAACGACGCTAACAATACTACACTGAAGAGGGCAATACTTACCACCAGGGCTAACCGTATATCTTCAGCCATGATCAGCTTTACGGCTAGCAACACGATAAGTCCCAGTACCAGGCCATTTAATATTGCCACCGTTAGTACTTTGAGAATACGCTTACCAATACCGGTGCCGAAAAGTGAAGGATTAGCAAGGCTTTGTACTACTATGGAAGAGCTCTGAATACCCACATTACCTCCTGTAGCTGTAATCAGGGGTATGAAAAAAGCCATTGCAGGTATAATTTGGATGTCTTTCTCAAAAAAACCGATAAACTGGGCACCCAGAAGACCACCTGCCATCCCAATGATAAGCCACGGTAAACGAGCCCTGCTAAGCATCCATACGCTGTCTGCTTCTTCCACATCTTCGGATATACCTGCCATGATCTGACGTTCCTGTTCAGCCAGTTCCGTGATCACATCTACAATATCATCTATCGTAATCCGACCTACCAGCTTACCCTGTACGTTTACCACCGGTACTGCATCCAGGTCATACTTTTGCATGATCTGAGCCACCTCTTCTTCGTCCATGTAGGTTTCCACCATGGCTATTTCAGGCTCATACAGATCAGCTATCTTTGTATTATCATTAGCCAGTATGATCTTTTTCACACCGATTCTACCTATGAGGCGTTCACGGTCATCCACCACATAGATGCTGTAGAGCTTCTCTACATTTTCTGCCTGGCGCCTGATCTCTTCAATAGTCTGTACTACCGTCCAGTTTTGATTGGCCTTAATAAACTCTTTTGCCATCAGGCCGCCCGCACAGTCCTCCTCATAGTGGAGTAGCTCCAGGATATGGGCCGCCTTCTCTTCATTTTCCACGAAGGCCATCACCTCTTCCCTAAGCTTCACCGGCAGCTCATTCAGAATATCCACTGCATCATCAGAATCCAGGTAATTGATAAAGCGGGCAATTTCTTCAGGGGTAAAGTTGACCAGAAACCTGGGCCGGATGTCTTCATCCAGATCATTAATAATCTCTGCCCCGGTTTCTGCATCCAGCGCTTCTATCACATAGCGGGACTCCTCAGTATCCAATTCGTACAGCAGTGAGGAAATATCCGCCGGGTTTACCCCTTCCAGGCTTTCCCGAATAAAGCGGTCGTCCTGCTCGCCCACGGCCAGCCGCAGGCGATCCAGAAATTCCTTACTGAGTTCAAATGGCATTACTTGTTCCAAAGGCGCTCTGTTTTTTGTGTAAGGTCTATAAAATCTTTAACCGATAGCTGCTCGGCCCGCTTGTCAAGCATTGGATCCTGCCTGACCTCTTCGGGCAAATTTAGAGGTTTGAGTGCGTTACGCAAGGTCTTACGGCGGTTTTGGAAGCCCTGTTTTACCATGCTTTTGAAAAGCCTTTCATCACAGGGAAGGGTCTCCACTTCATTTCTTCTCAACCTGATCACCCCGGACTGAACCTTCGGAGGAGGCAGGAAAACACTCTTATCTACCGTAAATAAGTACTCAATATCATAGTAGGCTTGAAGCAACACACTAAGAATACCATACTCCTTACTGCCTGGCGGTGATGTAATGCGTCTGGCTACTTCACGCTGTAACATGCACACTACCTCCGGCACTTGCTCACGCATCTCCAGAATTCGAAAGAATATTTGCGAAGAAATGTTGTAAGGAAAATTCCCAATGATGGCAAAAGGACTCTCGGGAAGTAATTCCCCCTTCATTCTCAGGAAGTCGCCCTCAATTATGCGGCCCTCCAGTTCAGCAACATTTTCTTTTAGGTAAGCAACACTTTCACGATCGATTTCTGCCACAAACACCTCGTATGGCGCCGGCAATAAAAACTGAGTAAGTACGCCGGTACCCGGCCCTATTTCAAGTAAACGGCTATAGCCACCATGACCAGTCAGGCTTTCTGCTATTTGCCGGGCGATACTCTGATCTTTTAAAAAATGCTGGCCCAGGTGCTTTTTAGGACGGACTCCGGTCATGTTTAATATTGTATGAAAAAGGTTTAAATTGCGGCCAAAATACGATTTTTCATGGAAGTCGCCATAAAAACCACCCCCACACTTTTAGGAGATCACCCTACCGTTTCATTGTCCGGCGCAAGCCCGGTAAAACCTGATTATTGCCCTGATGAACTCTGGGGCTACGTGCAAAACAGGTATGCCGGCGGGCAGGAAAGTGCCTATCTATGGCATAGCGGTCGAAATCTGGCTTTTTTCAAGTTTCCCCAAAAAAGCAGTGATCACATTCTTCTGGAATCCCGGAGAAAACAAGGGTTTGAAGCTCTAAATACCCTTGCAAAAGATGAAATAACCTCCCTGCAGATAGACGGGCATGCCGTAGGCAAATATGAGGTACTAGCCTTTTTGGAAGGTTATCTACTTAGCTCTTACTCATTTACCAGATACAAGTCTGAAAAAAAGGCTAACCCCCTAAAGGAAGTATTTGTGCATGCCGATGCAGTCTCTCAGGCTGATCTGGACGAAATAAAAGCAGTCGTGCAGGGAGTTTTTGCGGCAAGGGACCTCGTTAACACCCCTGTGATAGATCTGAACGCTGAGCAATTCAGCGAAGAGATCAAGTCACTGGGGCAAAAACATGGGTTTGATGTTGATGTCTTCAACGAATCTAAGATCCTGAGCCTGAAGATGGGAGGACTACTGGCTGTAAATGCGGGAAGTGAAGATCCTCCTACATTTAATATTCTAGAATATAAGCCTGACAACTCTATCAATGACAGGCCTATTGTGCTGGTAGGAAAGGGGGTTATGTATGACACAGGTGGCCTGAGTCTGAAACCTACGCCAAACAGCATGGACATGATGAAGAGCGACATGGGTGGCGCTGCGTGTGTTGCCGGGGCTTTTGCCGCCGTAGCAGCAGCCAGGCTTCCCATCCACCTGGTAGGTCTCATCCCCGCTACAGATAATCGCCTCAATGGCAATGCTGTGGCTCCAGGAGACGTCATCACCATGTATAGCGGAAAAACGGTGGAGGTGATGAACACGGATGCAGAAGGAAGGTTAATACTTGCAGATGCACTGCATTATGCCAAAAAATACAACCCGGAACTTGTAATGGACTTTGCCACCCTTACCGGAGCTGCCATGCGAGCTATAGGTAAGGAGGGAATTGTGTGCATGGGTACCGCTGCTGAACAGGAAAAAGCCCAATTGATCAAAGCTGGTGAACAGGCTTATGAACGCCTTGTTGAGTTTCCTTTATGGGAGGAGTACAAAGCACAGTTGCACTCAGACATAGCTGACATCTCCAACCTGGGCGGGGATTCGGCGGGAGCGATAACGGCAGGCGTTTTTCTGCAATATTTTACAGATTATCCCTGGATGCACTTTGATATAGCCGGATCCGCTTTTCTAAAAGGGGGAGACTCCTATAAAGGCAAAGGAGGCACCGGAGCAGGCGTTCGTCTCTTATTTACATTTCTGAAAAACGGAGCCAATGGATAAGCAAAACAGACTCACACATAAACCAGTGATCGGTATCTCAATTGGGGATATTAATGGGATAGGCCCGGAGATTATCATAAAAGCCCTCGCCGATACCCGCCTGACTCAACTAATCACTCCGGTGGTATATGGCAGCACTAAAGTGCTTGGGTATTACAAAAAAGCCATTGACGTACAGGAATTCTCGTATTTTCAAGCTAAAGATCCTGGTAGCTTTAACCCAAAAAAAGTAAATGTAGTCAACTGCTGGGAAGAGCTGGCAGAAATAGACACAGGCATTGAAAGCGAGAACGGTGGAAAATATGCCTACCTGGCACTGGAAAAAGCCGTAAAAGAAATGGATGAGGGTCACATAGAGGCAGTTGTTACAGCGCCTATAAATAAAAATGTGATGCAGTCTGACGACTTTAAGTTTCCGGGCCATACTGAATATTTCGCTCAGCGTGCCGGTGCAGCAGATAGCCTCATGTTCATGGTATCAGGTGACCTGAGGGTTGGTGTAGCTACCGGCCATATCCCTCTCAGTGCAGTGCCCGACAGGCTCACACCCGAAGTGCTGCGTAGCAAGCTTGATATGATGCTGTACTCGCTTAAGAATGACTTTGGCATACTAAAGCCAAAGGTGGCTGTCTTAGGACTTAACCCACATGCAGGAGAGGAAGGCCTATTAGGAACAGAAGACCGGGACCTCATAACACCTGTGATTAACTCTTACAAGGATAAAGGGCACCTGGTATTTGGCCCCTACCCCGCAGACGGTTTTTTCGGCATGGGTCATTTTAAAAAATTTGATGCCGTGCTGGCTATGTATCACGATCAGGGACTGGTTCCCTTTAAAACACTATCATTTGGGTCAGGGGTAAATTTCACTGCAGGGCTATCATATGTACGCACCTCTCCTGACCATGGCACAGCCTATGACATAGCAGGTAAAAACCTGGCTAGTGAAGAAAGTATGCTTCAGGCTATTTTTCTGGCGGCTGATATTGTAAAAAAACGGAGAGGAGAGGGGCTGTTTTCATAAAGAAAAATGAACTTTTAGCCCGGCAGCCCGGTTTTTCATCAGATATTTCACATCAGCATTTTTTCGTGCAGAAAGAATGCTTTTCTATTACAAAAAAAAGACCTAAATTTGCGCTCTTGATTTGAAAGAGCGCTATTGTCTGGCATGAGATACTACGATATCGACATATTTAAGCTGAACAATGGCACTCATTCGTTTCAGTTCGATCTAAATGATCAGTTTTTTGAAAAGTATAACTTGGGGCTTTTTGAAAAAGGAGCTGGTAAAGTTGATGTTATTTTGGAGAAATCCGAGACCATGATCAATGCTACCTTTAAGTTAAACGGATCTGTAGAGCTGATTTGCGACAGGAGCCTTGAACCTTTTGATCATACCTTTTCGGTAGAGAACAAAATGGTTTATAAATTTGGCGACGAAGAGCAGGAACTGGATGACGACATCACGATCATTACTCACACTACGCAGTCGATCAATGTCGCTCAGCCCGTTTATGATTTTATCGGACTGACTATCCCGATCAAAAAGGTTCACCCTGACCTCAGGACAGCCGAAGATGATCAGGAAGACGAGGAGGCCGGCACAATGGTATATACCTCTTCAGCCAATACACAACAGGCTGATAGTGACACCACTGAGCAGGACGAAGAAGAAGCCATCGATCCAAGATGGCAGGCATTAAAGAATTTGAAGCGATAAGAAGCGATAAACTGAAGTAGAAATGGCGCATCCTAAAAGGAAAACATCCAAAACCAGAAGGGATAAAAGAAGAACCCATTATAAAACTACTGCCCCTAATCTGGCAGTATGTCCTACTACCCAGGAGTACCACCTTCCTCACCGTGCCCACTGGCACGAGGGAAAACTCTATTATAAAGGTAAGGTAGTAATGGAGAAAGAGACGCTGGTCTGATATAATGACACTTCTTACCGGCAAACGGTATGGCTCGGCACGTGCGCCCCGGCTCACATGCTCCGGGCCTGTTCGTTTTTCCAGCATGGAAGGTTGAGTGAAAAGGGAACATCTCCGCGGCCATTTACTGTCCGGGTATGTTCCCTTTTTGTTTTCAGCTAAGGAATAAACAGCATACTAAAAACCTGGCCGGCCAAAGAATGGCCTCTCATAATCCTAAACAAAAATGCGGCAGACGGCACTTTCCGGATATAGTTCGTTCTGCTTAAACGCACAACCCCTTAGCGAATGAATAATTTAAAAGCAAAAATTACCGGAGTCCAAGGATATGTGCCTCCGTACGTTCTGGATAATAAAGAACTGGAAACCATCGTCGATACTACTGACGAATGGATCACCTCGCGAACGGGTATCAAAGAAAGAAGAATACTTAAAGGAGAAGACCAGGGTACGTCCGTATTGGGAATTGAGGCTGTAAAAGGACTTCTGGAAAAAACCAATACCAAACCTGAGGAAGTAGACCTCCTTATCTGCGCCACTACCACTCCGGATATGCTGTTTCCAGCCACGGCCAACATCATATCTAATGGCACCGGGTTGGTAAATGCATTCTCGTATGACTTGCAAGCCGCATGTTCAGGGTTTTTATTTGCCCTGACCACAGGCTCTCAGTTTATCGAGACAGGCAAGTACAAAAAGGTAATTGTGGTAGGGGCTGATAAAATGTCCAGTATCATTGATTACTCTGATCGCACGACTTGCATTATCTTCGGTGATGGGGGTGGTGCTGTTATGCTTGAGCCTACTGAAGAAAACGAAGGCATCATGGACACCATGCTTCATACTGATGGCTCCGGAGAACCTTTCCTGCATATGAAGGCTGGTGGAAGCCGCCGCCCCTCTACTGCCGAAACGGTAGCCCGGCGTGAGCACTATGTGCACCAGGAAGGCTCAACTGTATTTAAGTTTGCCGTAACAAACATGGCAGACGTTTCCGCAAACATTATGGAGCGGAATAATCTTCAATCAGAAGACATTGCCTGGCTGGTACCCCACCAGGCTAATAAGCGCATCATAGATGCCACTGCCAACCGTATGGGTATTGGCAGTGAAAAGGTTATGCTTAATATTCATAAGTATGGCAACACAACTAGCGGAACCATTCCTCTTTGTCTCTGGAATTATGAGAATCAGCTTAAAAAAGGTGATAATCTTGTTCTGGCAGCATTCGGAGGAGGCTTTACCTGGGGAGCCGTGTATGTGAAATGGGCGTACGACCCTAAGTAATGCGCTGATTTTTAAATTCGTTACGTATTCGTATTTTAGGAAAAATATACCAAACACAATGGCCACTACTGCTGATTTCCGTAATGGAATGTGCATAGAATACAATAACGATCTATACTGGATCGTAGAATTCCAGCACGTAAAACCGGGAAAAGGTGCCGCCTTCGTCCGAACTAAACTTAAAAATGTAAAGACCGGGCGTGTATTGGAAAACACCTTCAACTCAGGGGTCAAGGTCAATACAGCACGTATTGAGAAAAGGCCCCACCAGTTTTTGTATAAGGATGACCTGGGCTATCATTTTATGGATAGCAACACCTTCGAACAGACCCAGATAGAAGAGTCGATTATCAACGCCCCTCAGTTTATGAAGGACGGACAGGAAGTCGAAATTCTGGTTCATGACGAAACTGAGACAGCTCTGGGTGTAGACCTCCCTCCTTTCGTAGAACTTCAGGTTACCTATACCGAACCAGGTATAAAAGGTGATACTGCCACTAATGCCACGAAAGCAGCGGAGCTCGAAACCGGCGCGACCATCCAGGTGCCACTATTTATCGACCAGGACGAAATGATCCGTATTGACACGCGGACGGGGTCCTATCATGAACGCGTAAAGTAAACTCAATGAAAGCCAAAGAAATCCAGGAATTAATCGACTTTATTAGCCAGTCTGGTTTAGATGAAGTCAATATAGAGACCGAAGAATTTAAAATTAAGGTCAAAAAGCATAGCGAAGCGCGCGTACAGGCAGGCACCCCTGCACCAAGTACACCAGCTGCCCCTGCACCAGCACCAGCGTCTGCTGCATCTGCAGAGCAATCCGCTGCACAGCCTCAGGCAGCTCCTGCTGCTGAAAAGCCGGCCAGCGGTAGTGATGACAGCAAATATGTTCAGGTAAAGTCACCAATGATCGGTACATTCTATCGTTCAGCCAGCCCTGACTCCCCTCCCTTCTTTAATGTAGGAGATAAAATAAACACAGGAGATACAGTTTGTATCGTTGAGGCCATGAAACTATTCAATGAAATCGAATCTGAAGTATCCGGTACCATTGTTAAAGTATTGGTGGAAAATGCTTCTCCTGTAGAATACGATCAGCCTCTGTTTTTGGTAGATCCCAGCTAAGAGTCATTGACTTAAGGCAACATTTTTCATCATATAACGGAGCTAATCACGTGTTTAAAAAAATACTTATTGCCAACCGGGGCGAGATAGCCCTACGGGTTATCCGAACCTGCCGTGAGATGGGCATCAAAACGGTGGCCGTGTATTCTAAGGCCGATGAGGATAGCCTCCATGTACGCTTTGCTGACGAAGCCGTTTGCATAGGCCCTCCCCCGAGCGCACAGTCTTATCTCAATATACCCAATATTATAGCGGCTGCCGAAGTCACTAACTCGGACGCGATCCATCCGGGATATGGCTTTCTCTCTGAAAATTCCGAATTCTCACGTGTATGTGAGGAGTACGGTATTAAGTTTATTGGAGCTTCTCCGGAAATGATCCGGAAAATGGGTGACAAGGCTACGGCCAAAGCCACCATGAAAGAAGCCGGGGTACCTACCATACCAGGTAGCGAAGGCTTGCTGGATACGATCGAAGAAGGCATGAAGATTGCCAAGGAGATCGGCTATCCGGTTATACTTAAAGCTACTGCCGGTGGTGGGGGTAAAGGTATGCGGATTGTGAAGGAGCCGGACGGATTTAAAAAAGCCTGGGACGATGCCCGCCGCGAAGCTGGAGCCTCATTCGGTAATGAAGGCCTGTACCTGGAGAAGTTTGTCGAAGAGCCCCGCCATATTGAAATACAAATTGTGGGCGATCAGCGGGGAAAAGCCTGCCACCTTTCTGAGCGTGACTGTTCAATACAGAGGCGCCACCAGAAGTTGGTAGAAGAGACCCCCTCTCCAATCATGGATGACGACCTCAGAAAGCGTATGGGTGAAGCGGCCATTAAAGGCGCTGAGCATATTGGCTATGAAGGTGCCGGCACCATAGAGTTTCTGGTAGACAAGCACAGAAACTTTTACTTTATGGAGATGAATACCCGTATCCAGGTAGAGCACCCGATTACTGAGCAGGTTACCGACTTTGATCTCATTAAGGAACAGATAAAAGTAGCCGCAGGAATAGATATTTCCGGGCAAAACTATTATCCTAATCTGCATAGCATGGAGTGCCGGATCAATGCTGAGGATCCTGCTAACGGGTTCAGACCCTCACCCGGTAAAATCACAAACCTGCATCTACCGGGCGGCCATGGCGTACGGGTAGATACACATGTATATGCGGGCTATACCATTCCCCCCAACTATGACAGTATGATTGCCAAACTGATCGTATCAGGGCAGTCCCGCGAAGAAGTTATCGTGCGAATGAAACGTGCCCTGCAAGAGTTTGTGATCGAAGGAATCAAAACAACTATTCCTTTCCATATCCACCTGATGGACAATAAGAACTTCAGGGAAGGAAACTTCACAACTAAATTCCTGGATGATTTTGATTTTTCAGTTTTGAAGAAATACTAAATCTCACAGAAAAAAATATAAAGGCCGCCTATCTAATTTAAGAGGGCGGCCTTTTTTATATTTTCAGTTCAGCAGGAGACTGAGACTAAAAAGCTCCTTGCTGAAGCGCTACGGCCAGAACAGTAACTATACCTGAAATCAATAGCAATAACCATCCGATAGATTCTAATTGATCGCGCTTATGATCTTCGATCTTTTCGCGAATCTGCCGATATTGTCCTAGTGTTGAGCTCCACAGTTTGTTACTTTGGGCATAATCATTTTGATCTACCACATGTCTGAGTAATTCATACTGATCACATACCGGACAGGAAGGTGGACTAAAGTCATTTTTTTGAAGAGGGTATTCCATGATTATTTAGGTTGTTCATCTAATATTACGGTAATACCCAAAATATTGTTTCGCAAAAACCAATATTTACATCCGTACTATGCTTGGGCTTTTAAGAATGTTTTCTAATTTTATTAAAGTCATTTCATTATGATGAAGTCGACCGTCCGTTACCTATCGGACAAAGAATATGAAAGTACAAATGAATCGGGGAACCGTATGAAAATTGATATGCGGTCAGCTCCTGAAAAATCAGGCCACTCCCCGATGGAGCTACTGTTATCAGCTATTTCAGCTTGTGCAGCAGTTGACATTGTTGAAATACTAAAAAAGAAAAGAAAGACTGTTGAAGACCTGATAATATCTGCTGAAGGAGATAGGAATGCTGAGCCCCCCAGGTACTATACAGCCGTTAGGCTTCATTTTACCCTTGTATCACCAGACACGGATGCTGAAACGCTGAAAAAAGTAGTTGCTCTTGGTGTAGACAAATATTGTTCTGTAGCCAGTTCTATCAATAAAACGACTAACATTTCTTATACGACAGAAGTATTAAGGGAAAAAGTAGGCCTGAATGCGAATAGTTGATCAAATTCCGAATGACTTTTGCAGGATTACCCTGTTTGAGTGGAATGATAAATACCTGATTAAATTTGAACGAGGTCCGGTAGAGTTAACCTATAAGGTCTCCCAGATGGAAGTGTTCAATCCGGAAGATTTAAAAGAATTTATCGATAAGCAATTTTTAGAAGACGCCCTTAGTCAACTTAATCACATGGAAGACACTCTCGGTAGTGCTTTCAACAGATATTTATAGGCACTATGGTAAAGCATAAGGTTTTTATATCATTCCATCATGGCAAGGATTCCGAAAAAGAAGGGGGCTCCTTATACCGGACAGCTTTTGAGAATCACTTCGGAAATATTTTTTCCACAATAGTCACTCAATCGATACATGATGGTGATATAGATCCGGACCTCCCAGAGAAGAAGATCAAAGAGCTTATTTGTAAACATTATATTAAAGATACCAAGGTAACCATCGTCATGATAGGTCCCCACACCTACGGACGCAAATATGTCGATTGGGAGATCAGTGCGTCTCTTCGATCTCACCCTGATGGCTACCCATCTGGTATTCTCGGCATTATACTTCCAGACCATAAGGATTTTTTGAAAGAGGATGTGGATCATTCCCTGCTTCCTCCCAGGCTGGCAGACAATCTTGCTACGGGCTTCGCCTCATTGCACCACTGGACTTTCGATCCATCAAAAATGGCTGAACATATAAACGGTGCAGTCCAAAAAAGGAAAACATTTTATTACGATGATTCAAGGCCCTTACTTAGCCATGACCTTGATACGAAAGAACGTGTAGACGCAAAGCCATAGTTGTGTAAATTGGCCACCTCAATCACCTAATAAATAACCTGTTACGTCATTGTCAACCCAGGAAGATATAAACATCTACAGGACATTCGTCAATAAGCAGATTGGGATAAGTATATCCTTTCCTGAAGCCGGAGAGTTACCTGAGACTGCCAACTGCGATCTTATATTGGCAAAGAAAAGAGAGATTGTCCGTTATCTGCAATATGCCGGTATTACCATCGGATTCGGAGGGGACTTCAGAAGCCAGGAGTCGGGAGGAATTACTCTTACCATGATGAGTCAGCTCTCAGCTGACAATTCTCTGCAGAAATTTTATCAGCGAAATCTGATGGTGAATTATGTAGTTTGGCCAATATCCGTACTTGTCGCTTCACATGACTACCAGGAGTTTCAAGGGAAACTGCATATCAGGCCTGTAAAGATGCCATCTGAGTTGATAGAAGATGCGGACCCAACGGAATTTATTTCTCCGGACAATATTAACAATCGGTACTGTTGGGCCAGATCCCTTACTTCTATGCGGCAACAAATGGCAAGGCATATGGATAGCCGTATTGCTATGTATGGTAAGACCAGCAACTACAAAGGCTTTCACCCAGGGGTGGTAGAGGAAATATATTGGACAATGCGATACAGGAAGCCAGTATACCTACTGGGCTCATTTGGTGGTGTCACCTCACATATAATCGAGGCGCTGCAAGGCGGCTCTCCCGAGGTTCTTACTGAAGAGTATCAGAGAAAGGACGTTAACAGGGCAAACTTAATTGATTATACTCGTCAAAAGATGGGGGATGACTTCGTGGGCCCCAATGACATTATATCATTTTTTAATGAAAAGGGGCTTGAAAGACTAAATAATGGCCTGAGTGTGGAAGAAAATGAGCATCTTATGCACACAAATCACGTAAGTGAAATGATAACCCTGATCATAAAAGGGCTTACCTATATTTATGGCTGATGGCTACATTTTTTTCAAGGGTCACGGAAGAGCTCACGTGGCAGGAAGGTGAAGAAGGGCTGGCTAAGCTTTACCTGCTTAAGGAAGGGGATGAAAGAAACCGTATTCTATTTACTAATCAGCGGTTAATCGTATTCAGGCATGGCAAGTTATCTACCTATTCCCGCGCCAACCTGAGCCATATATCAATGGAACATAAAAAGTTGCTGGCACCGCTCATAGGCGGAGGTATAGCCGGCGGGCTTACTCTGTTTGCTATTTTTAAGGGTATTGCTGCCAGTTCATTGGCTATTATTATTCTGATCTTATGCTCATACCTATTTTATCTGGGAATTAAAGGCTCACCTGCCTTACTGGTGCATCATGGTTTTGGACGGCAGATCAGTACAGACCTTATTCTGATACCCAATAAGTCCGAAGGGACCAATGGCTTTATTGGCTATGTGAACCGGCAGCTTATTATGCGCGAAGAGCAACCCCTCTACCTTAGCATTACGAATAAACAGTGGGAGTTACTTTTGAGTCAGGGCGGTCTGGTACCAAGTGATGATTACTTTACTCTTAGCAAGGAGCCTGAAAAAGAAAGCAGCCAGATACAGTTACGGCTTATACCCGAAAAACTGGAGAAAGAGGTGCGCTATGAAAAAAATAAAGACGGCACTATGGAATACCGTCTTTACAGTACGCTGGAGCGTCAAATGGTACGACTGCATCCCGAACCCGGGCAGCAGCCTGTCATCTAGTTGTCTGCGTTTTTCTTGATACGGAAATAGTTTATCACTCCTCCGGCGAGAATCACATCTACCTGCCGGTCACTAAGGGTGTAGGTCATTTCGTACTCCTCATCATTAGAAGTATTCTTAACGGTGACATTCTTCCTTTCTTTCAGGCTCTCACGCATATTCTCAAGCACCAGTGTGTCTCCCTGATTTATCTTATTAAAGTCATCTGCATTTACAAACTCCAATGGTACTATGCCAAAGTTAATCAGGTTTTGCCAGCCGATCCGTGCGTAGCTCTTAGCTAAAACAGCTACCTGACCCAAATAACGGGGCGCAAGTGCTGCATGCTCACGGCTGGAACCCTGAGCGTAATTTTCGCCGGCTACAACTACATGACCCCCCTCCTTCTCCTGAGCTTCCTTAGCCCGGTCATGAAAGCTTTCGTCAATAATGGAAAAGGAGTACCGGCTGATGGCAGGAATATTTGAACGGAATGGCAGTACCTCTGCCCCTGCTCTCAAAATTTCATCTGTGCTGATGTTATCCTCCATTTTCAAGAGAACAGGCAACTTGTATTTATCTTTGAGCCCGTCAAATTCAGGAAGGCTCTTTATGTTAGGCCCCTTTTCCAGTTTCACATTTTTCCCATTAGGGCCAATAAGCATCTTTTCATTAATAATGACCTCGGCTGGAGGGCTGTATACCGGGTATTTGATGTTAAATTGCTTCTCCAGATCCCTGGGATCGGTTATTTTACCGGTTAGTGCAGCAGCCGCGGCTGTTTCGGGAGAGCAAAGGTATACCTGGTCATCAAGGGTACCCGACCGGCCGGGGAAGTTACGGGGCATGGTTCTGAGGCTGATTTTCCCGGAGGCTGGGGCCTGTCCCATACCGATACATCCCATACAGCCTGCCTGGTGGAACCTGGCCCCTGCATGTATGAGGTTTTTCATAGCTCCATTAGCAGAAAGGTTTTCAATGATCTGGCGGGAAGTGGGATTAATATCAAACGAGACATCCGGATTGATCTCCTGGTCTTTTACAATTTCACTGACAATCCAGAAATCACGATAGCCGGGATTAGCCGAAGATCCGATAACCACCTGGTGAACGTCTTTTCCTTCTACCTCACGCACTGTCTTTACTTTACCAGGGCTGCTGGGTAATGCGATCATGGGCACAAGGTCATCAAGTACGATCTCATCATGTTCATCATATTCTGCCCCCTCATCAGGTAACAGCTCAACAAACTCATCACCACGCTGCTGGGCATCCATAAAGGCTTTTACCTTATTATCAGCTGGGAAGACAGTGGTTGTTGCTCCTAATTCAGTACCCATATTGGCAATTACATGCCGGTCCATAGCATCTAGATTTTCCAGCCCGGGTCCATAATACTCTACAATCATACCACGGCAGCCTTTTACATCGTACCTCCGCAGCATTTCGAGCACCACATCTTTGGCGCTAACCCATGCCGGTAATTTACCCGTGAGCTTTACTCCCAGTACTTTGGGCATTTTAAAATAAAGTGGCTCTCCGGCAATTGAAAAGGCCACATCGAGCCCACCGGCGCCCAGTGCCAGCATACCCAGGGAACCGGCTGCTGGCGTATGGCTATCTGAACCAACCAGGGTCTTACCAGGGACACCAAATCGCTCCATGTGAACGGGGTGGCTTACCCCATTACCTGGCCGGCTAAACCATAGTCCGAATTTTTGAGCGGCGGATCTCAAAAACACATGATCGTCGGCATTCTTAAAGTCTGTCTGCAGGAGGTTATGATCTACGTATTGTACAGACTTCTCTGTTTTAATCTTCTCAAGTTTCATAGCCTCGAGTTCCAGCATGACCAGGGTACCTGTAGCATCCTGGGTTAAGGTCTGGTCTATCTTGATACCGATCTCTTTACCGGGTTCCATCTCTCCCTCTATCAGGTGTGAGGCGATTAGCTTTTGTGCAACGTTCTGTGGTTTTGCCATTAGTTTTCTGCGAATTGATTAGGTAAAAGGTGTGCTATAAATAGAGTAGCTAATAAAATCAACCAATGGCTTTCCTGTTTGTTAGTGAGGGTGAGTTAAAATGCCGAATAAGTCGACTAACCCCATACCGGTTATGAAATCCGGTTATTTGATAGTGTTTATGTATATTTGTCCGCTTTACCGAAAGGTCACTGAATGAAACCAGAAGTCCCGATACATACTAAAAAAAAGTACACGCCTATTCTACCGGGCCCCCGTGAGTGGCCGGTTGTAAAGATGGCCCGTAATCGTGAGGCTTTTATAGAGGAGGTAATCGGAGAGGCTATTGAACGGGTAAAAGAGGTTAGAGGCAATAACGGTACCCTGGTAGAAGAACTGGAAAACGTAATGTACCTGGAAAAGCTCCGAATCAAGCAGAATCCATGGAATGTGGATCCTGAGGACGAGCACTCTTTCTGGTCCAGTATAAAGACCCGCCTGGTATCTTACTCTACCGATCCGGAAGAACAACTCGACTTACCTGAAGAACTGCTAAGGGAGATTATTTCCAGATACTCTCACGAAATCGCAGGGGATTTCAGGCCAAGTTACTACCGGTTTACCCGGTCTATGGTAACATTTGGCTTTGCCCGCCTTCTCAATGCCAGCCGTATTAAGAAATTTGGCGCTATCTGGAGCCGCGAGCTTACGCTGCAGGACAAGATCCATATTACGGGAGAAACCGAGCACCTGAGAAAACTGGCAAAGATAGGCACCATTGTGATGGTACCGACACACTTTAGTAACCTGGATTCTATACTTATAGGCTGGGTAATACATGCGATGGGCCTACCTCCATTTATCTATGGCGCAGGCCTGAACCTGTTTAACATCGGCATCTTCTCCTACTTCATGAATAGCCTGGGGGCGTATAAGGTAGACCGCCGAAAAAAAAATATGGTATACCTGGAAACGCTGAAAACCTATGCTAACCTGGCTCTACGCAAGGGGTGTCATAGCCTGTTTTTTCCGGGAGGTACGCGAAGCCGGAGCGGCAAAATAGAAAACCGCCTTAAAATGGGCCTACTGGGGTCTGCCATGGAGGCCCAGCGAATCCTATACCAGCAAAAGCCGGAGGGCAAATCACATAAGCTTTTTGTAGTGCCTGTGGTGCTGAATTATCACTTCGTACTGGAAGCTCCCGGTCTGATAAATCAGTACCTGCAGCAGAAGGGTCAGGAGCGCTACTATGTTGAAAATGACAAGTTCTCCACATCAGCAGGCATCCTTAAGTTCCTTGTAAAATTCTTTACCAAGGGTAGCGATATCTCGGTATCTATAGGAAAACCTATGGACCTGATGGGTAATTATGTAAACGAAGAAGGTGTAAGTATCAGCCGCGATGGCAGACAGGTAAACATGCGCGACTATTTCCGTAATGCCGGAAAGATTACGGAAAACAAACAGCGCGAAGAGCAGTACACACGGATGCTTGCCGAGCGGATCGTGGAAGAATATCACCGCATCAACCGTGTATTCAGCAGCCACCTGGTGGCTTTTACTGCCTATGAGATCCTGCGGAAAAGACATTACAAACTTGATCTGTTTAGCCTGCTCAGATTACCTGAAGAAGAGCAGGTGATACCTTATGATCACTTCAAAGAGGTATTCGAAAGACTTCTGCAAAGGGTGTATGTGCTGTATGAAAAAGGCAAGGTGGACCTGGCTCCGCATATGACCAGGGAAGTTGACGAAATCATTAAACATGGTCTTGAAAACGTGGGCATGTACCATGCTAACCGCACCTTATACCGCAATAAGAACGGAGACATTCTGAGCGACGACCTGAATAAATTATTTTACTACCGAAACCGTATGGATGGTTATGACCTCGAAAAGTATGTCTAGACCAATAGGCGTAATAGGAGCGGGCAGTTTCGGTGCAGCAGTCACCAATTTGCTTTCAAAGAACAGTGATGTCCTTATCTACGCCCGCCGCCAGGAAGTAGTGGATGAGGTTAATGAAACGCATAAGCTTGGGAGCCACGATTTTAATGAACGAGTAAAGGCTACAAATGACCTTGCCTACCTGGCAGAACAGTGCCATATTATATTTCCTGTAGTACCTAGTTCTAATTTCCGGCAGATGATACGGGACCTCTCTCCGTATCTTTACCCCTACCATATGCTGATACACGGCACCAAAGGACTGGATTTGCTGCTGCCGGAAGGAAAGTCACTGGATGACCTGGAGTCACTGGAGCGGGAGTGCGTAAAAACAATGAGCGAAGTTATCCGTGAGGAAACGGTGGTTGTACGTATTGGATGCATGGCAGGCCCAAATCTGGCGAAGGAATTAGCCCATAACCAGCCCGCCGCCACGGTGGTAGCCAGCCAGTTTCGTGAAGTGATTCATGAAGGGCAGCGGCTACTACGAAATGAACGTTTCCAGGTGTACGGGAGCACAGACCTGATAGGGGTAGAACTGTGTGGTGTACTGAAAAATATTATTGCTATAGCCTCAGGGGCTGTAAGTGGCATGGGACTCGGAGAAAACGCCAGGTCTCTGCTGATAAGCCGTGGTATGGTGGAAATGATCTATCTGGGGCGCGCCTTCGGGGGGAATACGCAGGCATTTATCGGGTTAGCTGGAGTGGGTGATCTGGTAGCTACCTGTACCAGTAACCTAAGTCGTAATTTTACAGTAGGTTACCGCCTTGCTCAGGGAGAGTCGCTGGATGAGGTATTGAATACGATGAGCGAAACGGCTGAGGGTATACAGACGGTAAGAACGGTAAAAAAACTGATTGAGTCCATTGGTATGAGAGCACCCATTACGGAAACACTTTATAAAGTGCTATTCGAAGGGCTTACGGTGACGGAAGGACTGCAATATCTGATGAAGTATCCTTTTAATGTGGATATCGACTTCCTGTAAATGAAAAATCCGCCTTCCGGCGGATTTGATTAACAAAGTATTATCGGTTATTCTTAACCCTGACAGGCACCGGCACAGGTTGCTTATCAAAAATGGTTGAGGCAAGTTTTTCAATCAAAGATTTGATTGATGCTACTGTATATTCAATCTGCTTATTCATGCCAACTCTATATTTTCAGAAAGTATTCAAGCAAATACTTTCCTGTCTGTAAATCTATTTATCAGAATTCTCCCGAAATGAATTAAAAATTAGTTTGTCCCAATTCTCAGTTTGTCGAGAGACATTCTATCAATGTAACGAAATTTTTGCTTGATGGTGTTCATTACTTTAAAATACTCAGCAAAAACGATGCAAGTTTTTAATAGCATGCGTAATATTTTTTAAATCTGCACACCGTTAATAAAGGCTAATCCCTTATTTTTATACTTTAAACCGGTACAATTTTTTTAGACTGCAAGTTACCTGCGTACTAAGCCAGGTTTTTTTCACGTACTATAACTTACTGTTTTTTATCAGATCTCTCCTCACATACCTGCTTTTTACTGTATGGCTGGTCCTGTTAGCCGCCAGGCCCGTCTATGCCCAAAAACAGCAAAAATCAACTATTGACACTCTCAACATTCCCGCGGATAGCTATCTGATACTCCGGGACAGCAGCGTATACATTCCCCGCGATACGACTATCTATGTTGCAGACACTGTCCAGGCGATGTTTGTAAAACAGGCTATTGATAAAACGCGAATCTTTTACGAAAACCTGAGAAAGAAATTTGCCGGGACCAAGGTCACTCGTGAGTTGTTCGACCTCGTATTTACCCTGCCTCCATCAGCCCCACCGGCGGATACACTGCAAAATGAGGATAGCCGTAACCCTTACAGGCCATACGATGGTAAAATCGTAGGTAATATCTACCTGAAAAAACTCCCCCCTTTTGGCACGGTTGTGACTGATACCAGCCTCCATGCGAGGGGCTGGGCAAACCGGGCTAATAAGCTGCATATGAAAACCCGGGACGGTGTACTGCTGAATAACCTGCTGCTGGAAAAGGGGGAGCGTATCCAGGCTGCCTCACTCGGTGATAACGAAAGGATCATTCGCCAGCTACCTTTTATAAGAGATGCCAGACTGGTGGTACAACCGAGGGGTCCTGATAGTGATACGGTAGATATTTTATTGGTCACAAAGGATGTGTTTGCCTACACACTGGATGTAAGGCCCTCCGGCCTTGATCAAGGCAGCCTTACGGTGGGACAGAACAATCTACTGGGCCTGGGCCACGAACTGGATCTGACTTTGTCGTTTAACCCTGATCTTACTGAAGAAATGGGCTATGAGGCCCAGTACCAGGTGGCAAATATAAGGGGCTCCTTTATCCGGTTACGGGCTGATATTGCCGACACTTATTGGGCTGATCGAAGGCGCATAAGGCTTAACCGCTCTTTTCTGTCTCCTAATATAAAATATGCAGGAGGGATAGAAGTCAGCCGGCAGGAAACCAAACAACGGCTTAGGCAAAACGTAGATGAGGAAATAATATTTCCACTGGACTATGACCGCCGCGACGTATGGTTTGGCAGGGGCTTCCGGGTGAACAGGACATCGGCATTTTTAGCCAGTCGTTCCCAGCTTGTACTGGCCGGACGTCTGCTTGACCTTGATTATACAACACGGCCGGAAGTCACCTCCGACACAAACCGGCTCTACCGCAGCACCACATTGTACCTAGCCAGCCTGGGTATTTCTTACCGCCAGTTTTACCGTAGCACACTGGTATATGGTTTTGGACGCACAGAGGATATTCCTACGGGTTACCGGGTCAACTTTATTACGGGTAAGGAGCAAGGTGACCTCTACGACCGGTGGTACCATGGGGTAAATATGGCTAACGGTACGCTGCTAAATGACGCATCTTACCTGAGGATGGAGCTTTCACTGGGTGGCTTTTTTAATAGGGGTGATGTAGAACAAGGGGCTTTAATAGCTAAAACCAACTTTTTCAGCAGCCTGCTGCCCATTTGGGATTACCGGCTCAGGCAGTTTGTCACACTAAACTATACCAACGGCATCAGGCGATTTAACCATGAGCTGATTTCACTGGAAGAGGAAAACGGGATACGAGGGCTCAGAAGTTTTGACCTGCGGGGCAGCAGGCGTTTCTCTGTACAATTAGAGTCGATTGTATTTACTCCCTATGCAGCTATAGGGTTTAACCTGGCACCCTACCTGTTTGCCGATATGGGCTTCATCTCAAACAGGGGAGAGCCGGTATTTGAAGGCCAGTTTTACCAGGGTTTCGGCTTTGGGGTGCGTATTCGTAATGAAAACCTGGCCTTTAAAACGTTTCATCTGCGTTTTGCATTTTACCCGAATGCCCCCCGTGATGCCAGCCCCACCGCTCTGGAGCTGGGAGGTACAGAGTCCAATAATTTTGGGGACTTTGATATAGGGGCTCCGGAGGTACTTCCGTATCGCTAGAAACAATAAAAGGGGCTGCATCACGTGACACAGCCCCTTTCAGGATAACGTCGGTTATTTCTATTGTCTTGAAAGGTCTACCAGCCTGATCTCTACGCGGCGGGCTTCCTTTTTATCACTTTGATTCTGTGTGGCTCCGTAGCCTTTGGCAATGATTCTACGCCTGGCAACACCTCTTTCGTTAAAGAAGTTAAGAACGGATATAGCCCGTTGATTACTCAGGTTTCGGTTATAGTCTGCATTACCATCGCTGGAAGCAAAACCGCTGATCTCTATCCCAAGGCCATCGTACTCCGAAAGGCTTCCCAGTACATTCTGCAGGTCCGTTTCACCTTTGGTAGTAAGGGTACTTTGATCTGTATCAAAATAAATTTTATGCACCTTTTCCAGCAGGCTTTTATCGTACGCCAGTGGCTTACTTTGCTCTTCTGCCTGGCGTTTGGCCTCTTTGGAAACGAAGAAGGTAGGTAATGACATAATGGTATCATTGTCCACTATTCTCATTTCCAGATCTTCAGGATCATTTTCTTCGTAGTAGTACACGATATCAGCCGTCTCTATAAGGTCTGATTTGGCATCGAAGTCTATGTCGCTGACAGGGTTAGTCTTATACATAAGGTCCATCAGGTAATCATAGGCTGCGGTATCATTCGCCGCAATGATGCTTTCCATAAGCTCATATACATCGATACTATCCTTCTCAATGAGCATTGCCTCATTCGCGGCCCGTGGGTTCACATCGGCATTGGTTTTCGTATCGAAAAAGGCGTTTTTCACGCTTACTTCCTGACCTACCATCTCATCAAACTGCACAATAGGCTTCAGGTAGATGCGCTGGTACAGTTCGTAAAAGTAGTTTTGGTTAGGAATATTCACATTGACAGTGTAAGGCATATATCCTTCTGCCTCAATGATCATGTCGTAGTTTTTGCCGGGAGGGAAAATGATAAGGTAATACCCTGTTTCAGGATCAGGATCATACACATAATCTACTTTGGTATTTGTGGACTTGTCTATCACTTTGATCTTAGTGGGAACAGGCTCCAAAGATTCACCCGCAAGTATCTGCCCCTTGATCAGGGTCATAGGAATATTGGCATACTGATCAGGCATTTGGAAATAGTAGACATCCTGCGCACCGCTCCCACCTTTACGGTCACTACTGAAAAAACCTTTTTTACCGTCAGCTGTCAGGGTAAAATAGTTATCATTTGCGGTGGTATTGATGGGGTACCCCATATTTTCAGGAGAAGACCATCCGGAGCCTACTTTCAGCACCTTAAATATATCTTTGCCACCCATGCTATTATGTCCGCTGGAGGTAAAATACAGGGTACGCTGGTCGGGGTGTATGAAAGGAGCATCCTCGTCCTTATCGGTATTAATCTCTGGTCCGAGGTTTACCGGACGATTCCAGCCCCCATCGTCGCGGCGGGTAGCCATATAGATATCCATACCGCCATATCCGTCGGGGCGGTTACTGGCAAAGTAAATGGTTTTGTTATCTGCCGTAATGCTGGCTGTTGTTTCCAGGTAGCGGCTGTTTACCGGCTCGCCTACGGGAGCAGGTACAGACCATTTTTTTCCTTCTTTGTCTATGGAGTAGATATTACCGGTATTATTAGCGCCACCAATAAATATGAGCATGTGGCGGCCATCGGGTGAAAGACCGGCCGTACCTACATTATATTTGGTAGGGATATCCACTTTCTGAGCCTGCAGCCAATTGCCATGCTCGTCTTTTTCCACAATCTGAATCTCTTCTACAAAGCCACGGCCTTTTTCATCCTTACGCATGGCCGTAAACGCCATGACTGATTCATCGGCAGACACTACGGGGTTGTACTCGGTGGCAGGTGTATTCACATTAGACCCGAATGGAAAGACTTCGATATCTTTTTTCTGGCTCATCAGAGAGAGTGCATTGCGGCTCTGATCCAGCTTTTCCTCAGAAAGCTGGTACATTTTGCCTTTGTCTTTAGCCTCTGCCTGGTATTTTTCAAATGAAGAAATGGCTTCTGCAATCTGGGCATTTTTGTGGTACAGATCACCGAGGTAATAATATACATCTACCGGCACCTTGCCTGAAGCGGCCGCACCCTTCAGCCATGAAATAGCTTCAATTTGCTGATCTACATGCATCTGATGTGCTTTACTTACACCTGCACGATACAATACCTGCGCATCACTCACACCGGCACCGATAGCTTCCTCATAAAGCTCCAGTGCTGCCTCATAGTTCTTTAAACCGAAGTATTTATCGGCACGGTAGATTTTCTGCTCCGCATCACTCTGTGCCCAGGCGCTACCAACGGTGAGAGCCAGCATGAATACGGACAGGAAAAAATGTAAACCGTTCTTCATAACTTATAATCCTGTTTTTTACAAAGATTATGTTTAATGAAGTATAAACCGGTACGAATCAGACCAATACCTTACAGGGATAAGCCCACCCCTAAAAAGTCAGCATTCAGACAGCCTCATTTATAGCACGTAAACGTCTGAGAAGGGGTGGATGGGAGTAATAACAAAATACGTAGACCGGATGTGGGTGCAGGTTTTCGTAATTGTCGGTAGCCAGCTTTTTCAGTGCCGTACCAAGCGGTTCTGCCCGGTACGTGGAAGTGGCAAAACGATCGGCCTGGAACTCATTCTTACGGCTAATGTAATTTGATAACAAACCTAAAATACCGGTAAGAGGGGAAAGCAAAACAGAAAACCCTATCAGGTTAACATGTAAGCTCCACTGGCCGGCTCCAAGGGCCCCGCTGAGGGTACCATTGTAAATAAGCAGGCTGGCAAGATATAGGATGAGGCCTGTCTGGATCACAGACATGATGATGCCATTGTTGATATGCTTTTTTTTATAGTGGCCTATCTCATGTGCCAGTACGGCCACAAGCTCTTCATCGCTGGTACCTTCTATAAGGGTATCATAAAGGACCACCTTTTTGCGGCTGCCAAAACCGGAGAAGAAGGCATTGGCCCGGCTACTTCTCTTAGACCCATCCACCACGAATATCTTATCCAGCGGATAACCAATGCCCCGCCCATAGGCTTCCAGTTTATCACGGAGGCTTCCCGCCTGCAACGGACTCAGTTGGTTAAACAGCGGCAGTAGCCAACTGGTATAAAAGAAAGACATGAAGAGGCTGAAGAGGGTTATGACTATCCAGAACACCCACCAGAAGTCATTCCCGAGCTCGCGAACAAGCCATACCAGCAGGGCAAGCACGGCACCTCCAAAGATGGCCCCAAGCAGGTAGCCTTTTACTTTGTCCAGAAAGAAGGTTTTGGTGCTGGTACGGTTAAAGCCGTAACGCTCTTCGAGTATAAAGGTATCATATACCTGAAGAGGGAGACTAAGCAGGTCAGCGCTGAGTCCGAGCACACCGAAATACAGTAAGGGTAGCCATATATAATGTTGGGTTACCTGCCGTAATTCACTGTCCAGCCACCCGAAGCCACCGAAGGCCAGCAGCACCAGCATAATGCCTGTGCTTAATGTAGAGGAGAACAAAGAAAATGAGGCCCGTTCCTTCCGGTAGGCCTCCATTTTAGCATATTTTTCTTCGTCGAAATAGTCCTTTAGTTCATCCGGCAGGCTCTTTTTTTTTCCATAGCGGCGGTTTACCCAGGCCAGCAGCCTTTCTATAATGAAGCTCACTGCCAACAGTATGATTAGCAGCCATTGTATTTGTTCTGATCCAATATTAGGCATCAGAAGCGGGGACAGGGTATTTGGCGGACGTTTTTGGGTGGACGACGCGGGTCGGCCAGGTTAAAGAGGTACGTAAGGCTAATCTCGTGTGCACCCCCGCTGGCAATACCCAGACGGCTTACAGTGTAGTCAAAACTATATCCGATCTGGAGATTATCGCTTGTAAAGCCTACCAGGAGTACAACCGATTCGTTATTTGCCTGATCATTGAGCGGTTTAAAGGGCAGGCCTCTGTACCATATTCCTATCACTACCGGCTCCAGGGTAGCATACACCCCTGCATCAAGCTGGTCAAAGTCCCCCTGCATCTTATACTGGAAGGTGGGTGTGATGGTGCGCTCGAGGCCATCGCGGTTACGTCCCTTATAGCCGGGGCCGGCCGGAAGGGGAAAGCGATACCCGCCGTGTACGCTTATCCTGCGTAGCCTGGGATTGTCACCACTCACGTAGCTTTGATTAGGCTCGGTAAGGTTATGCACGGCACCTCCTATCCAGAAGTTTTCCGAGTAAAGGAGTCCGCCAAATGCCAGGTTAAAATATCCGATATTATCTCCACCGCCCAGGTCTTCATTGGTAGGAAGCTCAAAATCTGACCCATTGTACTGATCGGCGAATCTCAGGTCGCTGAAATTGAGAGATTGCAATACGTACTGGGCCTCGACACCCGGCCGAAAGGTAAACGTCTCACTCAGACGAAGCTGGTAAGCATAGTTGAGTCCGATCTGGGTTTGGTTCATACCCACATCGGCAACCTCATCATGCAGGATAAGCAGGCCCAGCCCGCTGTTGAAATCATCAAAATAATAATCTGCGTAAGCAGAATAAGTAGTGAAATTAGCGTCAATGGAAGGCCACTGGTTCCGGTAGTTCAACCCTGCCCTACCCTGTCCGCTGGCGCCGGTGAAGGCCGGGTTCAGGTACAGCGGTGCTGCGTAGTATTGAGAAAACTGCGGGTCTTGCGCGAAACTCTCAGTGAGCATTCCCGCGAAAATCAGCAAAACGAAAAGGATTTTCCGCATGGAATAAAGATTTATCTGGGAAATATGGCCAAATTAGAAAAACACATCCACAAATAGTATCAGGAAGTATGAAATAAACGAATTTTACCCAGCACTTATATATAGTATGTGTTAAAATAGCACAAATTTGTAGGTTATTCACGCGATCACCTGTCATATAGGCGTTGGTTGGAAAGACAGAAACTTTCTCATGCATAGGACATTCAGATATCTTTTTACCCTGACATTGCTAGGCTATTTACTGGTTACTGAGACTGCTATGGCTCAGAGCCTGGCCGGATACCGATGGTATTTTGGTAATAGCTCACAGGCGATAGTTTTTTCACAGTCAGACCGTGAAGCCCTCCTCATTGACGGGCAGTATATTCCATTTGGAACGGGAGGTAGCGCTGTGGCGACAAACCCCATTACCGGCAGCCTCCTCTTTTACTCCGACGGAGAGGTGGTGGTGGATGCAGGTAATACTCCGATGCCAAATGGCGGGGGCCTTACCGGTAATGCCGCTCTTAATCAAGGGGTGGCGGTAGCTCCTGTCCCCGGGGCAGGTAATGAAACGCAGTATTATGTGTTTTATACCGATGGCACCAATCTTACCTATAGTATAGTGGATATGGCTGCTACAGGTAACGCCTCAGCGGGTAATCTGCCATCAGGCGATGTGACGGTCAAAAACCAGCTACTCCTGGCTGGTGTAGGCGAAACGTTGCTGGTCGTACCGAATAGTGACTTTACGGGTTCGTGGCTGATTACGCAAAATGGTGCGGGTGAGTATGTAGTGATCACCATTGCCGAAACGAATAACCTGGCTGTACAGACCTATCCTCTTGCCGGGGCCCCTGTGAATGCCACTACTCCTGCTGCCCACCTGGCTCTTAACTCTTCCGGCAACAGGATAGCGGTAGCGCCACGTAATGGAAATACGAATATCCAGCTATTGACCTTTAACAGGACCAGCGGTGCGGTGGGGTACGTGAGGCCAGTATTTAACACGGGCTTTACTGCGGCCAATGCTGAAAATACTGCCGTTTATGACGTGGCATTTTCCCCTGGGGGGGACTTTCTATACCTGAGCAGAACGGGCGAGAGCGGCACACAAGCTAATGTGTACCGGATGGACCTTAATAACAATAGCGCGCTACCAGTAGCTCTTCTTGAAAACCCCGTGGCACGAAGCTACGGGTTACAGGAAGCCCCTGATGGCAACCTTTATCACCTATACCGAGAAACCGGCAGCGGGCCATACCTGACAGGCAGATTTTCTCAACTGGATAGCATTGCCGATGTGGTGGAATATGAGGAGGCCCTGTTCAGGCGCCAGGACTTTGCCGGCAGCCAGTTTCCTTCATTTCTGCCTACTTATCGCATTACGGCAGGTTTAGACTTTACCTTCTTTGACGTATGCCTGGGAAATGAGACAAAATTTGTAGCCTTTAGCGAGCCACCTGCCAAAGAGTACCGGTGGGAAATGATTTCTGCGGATGGTGCTGACACAATAAACGTGACAAATGTACAGCCACGTGTAGAATTTCCTGCCTCAGGAGACTACCAGGTCACGCTTACGGCAGATTATGGTGGTACCACGCAGACTGTAACCAAAACGGTGACCATACAGGAAACGCAACTCCAGGTAATGCTGAATGATACCACTGTTTGCCCCGGGGATGTACTGACGCTGGATGCGGGCGCTATGGGCACCTATATCTGGAATACAGGGGAAACAACTCAGACAATAGAAGCCAGCGAGGCCGGTACTTACTGGGTAGAGGTAACTGACGCGGCTGGTTGTAGCGCGTATGATGAAATGGAACTTCGTATTTACGGGGATACTACCGCAATATCCACTTTATGGCACTTTGGCGACCAGGCTGGGCTTGACTTTAATGAAAACCCTCCGGTACCGCTGTTAAACAGTGCTATGACGGCTCCTGAAGGTTGTTCCGTTATTGCAGGACCTAATGGGGAAATGCTATTCTATACTGATGGAGAAACGGTATGGGACCAAAGTGACAATGTTATGGCCAACGGCACCAACATCGGGGGTGACGCAGGTTCCACGATGTCGTCCATCATTGTACCTTTTCCGGATGATGAAACACTATTTTACATATTTACCACACAGGCGGTAGAAAGTGGCGGACATCTCCTTAAATATTCTATAGTAGATATTAAGGCTAATAGTGCCCTTGGCGAGGTGGTAGAGAAGGATGTGAACCTATTCACTAAAGTAACTGAAAAGGTGGTGGCCTTTGATGGTAATGGCGGAGGTACAACGATACTGGCTCACGAATTCGGCACTAATAATTTCCTGAGCTATAGCTTATCTGCCGAAGGCATTACGGGCCCTGAGGTTTTCTCAGAAGGCTCAGTGCATACCAGCGCTAACCCTGCAGGAGGGCAGGGCTATATGACGGTATCTCCTAATGGTGACCTGCTGGCTGTATCTATCCCCGGCAATAACCCGGCGGTAGAACTGTTCCGCATTGACAGTACGGGCGCCTTGTCAGATGTTATTAGTATTGATGTACCCTCGGACCCGGTTTATGGGATAGGCTTCTCTCCCGGGGGTGCTAAAATGTATGTTAGTGTTCCAGGTTCAGGAGCAATCTATGAATATTTCGTGGATACTATCGGGCCGGGCGATGAGGCGTACATTAATCAGAGCATTGAGGAATTAGCTAATAACCCGGGTACGGAATATGGTGCCATACAGATTGGCCCTGATAACCGGGTGTATGTCGCTCAGAATAACAGTGGAACCCTATCTGTAATAGAACCCAATGAGGATGAAGAGACGGCCTCAGTGCTAACGGAAGATGACCAGGATCTTGGCGGAAGGCAAAGTACACTCGGACTACCTAACTATGTTCAAAACCAGCAGGCGGGTACGGGATTGCCCGACTTTACGGCGAGCAATACCTGTCGTGGCCAGGAAGTACTCTTTTCGGCCACCCCTTCATCGGATATCGACACCTTCTTCTGGAATCTGGGAGATGGTACGACAAGTACGGATCAGCAACTGACGCATACGTATGATGAGGCTGGCACCTACCTTGTGACCCTGGTAGTTGATAACCGCTGTCTACCTCTGGGTTATGAGCCTTATAATGTGGACAGCTTTGTGGTACAAAAGGAGATCGTGATCTATGAAGAACCGCAGCTTGAAGATCTGGAGGCGGTGATCTGTGATGACAATGGCGTGTTGGTGGATGCTCTGCCGGCCGGTCTGCCTGATGAGGGTCTGACTTACGGATGGTCCACAGGCGATTCTACGCGCACGGTGATCTTTGACCAGGTGGGCGATTACACCGTTACGGTGACTAACGAATTTGGCTGTGCTACCACGGTACCTGTAAGCATCTCTGAAGGGCGTCCGGAGGTTGAACTTCCTGAGGATCAGTTTGCCTGTCGCGGGACTGAGTTAGGCGTTATAGACTCGGGCATCAGCCCTAATGCTCCGGTTACGCTGCAGTGGTTTATAAACGGAACACCGGCCGGAACCAGCCGCACTATCCAAATCAACGAAACGCTGGATGAAGCTACTTACAGATTAGAGGTAACTAATACACTGACATTCTGTACGGTGTCAGATGAGGTAGTCATCAGGCTTTATGATGAGCCTGACCCTTCACTGGCATCTATTAATCCGGGTACCTGTGGCAATGCAGACGGCTCCATATTCATCAATGCACCTACGGATGCAACGGCTACCTATGTTTATCAGTGGCTTGATGAGAACCGGACCGTAGTAGGAAATGACATGAACCTGCAGAATGTTGACCCGGGTAATTATACGCTGGTGGTGCAGAACCAGACAACTGGCTGTACCTCTCAGGATGTATTTACGCTGGAAGATGCTTCCCGTTCGCTGGATGTAAGCCTTGCTGTGAATAATTGCGTAGCTCAGGTAACAGTAGATAATATTACCGGGGCGTCTGCGGGAGCCGCAACTTACCGTGTGCTTGACGAAAATGGGCTTGAGATGGCTACAGGTGGTTTTACAAACCTGCAGCCTGTCACTCCTGCTACGGTGGATGTGCCTGAGCTAACTGAGGGCAACTATCTATTTGAAATTAACCAGGGTGGCTGCTTCTTCTCTGATGATTTTGTTGTACCCGCGATCACCCGGCCAACGGCCTTTACTTATGAAACGCCTATCGATCTGTGTGAGCCTGGTCTGATCTCCATTGAACGGCAAAACCCTAACCTTGCCGTACGCTGGGAAGAGGTAACCGGTCAGTTTGCCGATGGTGCCAGTCCGAATAATGCTAGTGTCGGGGTACAGGGCAGCGGAACGTTCCGCGCGATTATCTCCGATCCTTCAGATCCTCTGGTTTGCGACACCACAGTTCTGATAGATGTAAACATTCTGGAGCCTCCTGTGCCGGACTTTACTGTAGAAGGCGATGAGTGCGAAGGGGAAATCAGGCTTATACCTTCTCCTGCTGGCAATTACACATATGAATGGACAATAAATGGCCAGGTAGAGTATGTGAACGAGCTGGTATTGAATGAGATTCGCCGGTATGATGTATCACTGAGGGTGATAGATAATGCATCGGGTTGTGATGCGGTAACGGAAGACAGACCTTTTAACATCAGGGAACCACTGGAGCTTGAACTGGACGCTCCTTATGCTAACTGTCCTAACGGAGAAGACGTAAGGATCGATGCTCTGATCAATCGCGAGGTGGAGACGTATGACTGGACGGTAAACGGGGAGTCGGTAGCAGCGGACAGTGCTGTGCTTTTCTACCCGAGCGGACAAGGCAGATTGGCTATTTCACTTACTATCACCACTGCTGATGGCTGTACGGCAACAAGCGAGCTGACACTGAGTGAGGCCCCCTTCACGCCGGTTACGCTTCCTGAGTCGGCAATCATTTGCCCGCTTTCAGACAACCTGGAGGAGGCGCTGATCGAATTGGATCCGCAGGCATCTTTCCAATACTACGAGTGGTACCTTGACGGTGAACTGATCTCAAGGAATCAGGTATTGATCGCAGATACTGAAGGTACTTATACTTTTGTAGGAACGAACCTTTACAACTGCCCTACTACTTTGGAGGTAGATGTGATAGAAGATTGCAGCCCTGAAGTGGATGCACCTAATGCTTTCAGGCCGGGTGGTACCAACCGTGAATTCTTCGTATTCCCCCGGTATGTGAATGAGTTTGAGATCTATATTTATAACCGCTGGGGCGAATTGATCTTTTTCTCTGACAACCAGGATTTCCGCTGGGATGGCACATTTAACGGTAGCCTGGTGCCGGCAGGTACCTACGCTTATGTAATCCGCTTTACGGGCATTCGCGAAGAATTCAATGAAGAACAACGGAAGAGGGGCAGCATTACCATAATCAGGTAATTGTGCTTCAATTAATACATCAAAGGCCGCCTGCTTTTCAGCAGGCGGCCTTATTTTTTACCCTGATCAATAAGGTATCCAAATTGCAGGAATCATCTTTCACCGGTTGAAGGTGGAAGCATGACTCTTCCTGAATAAATAAAAAAAACAGGCTGCCCTTCGAGACAGCCTAGTTATTGTATTGTTATCCTTAAGACAAATTAATAATATGGATTAGATACTTGCTGGAATTCCGTGATCTGCCACTGCGTACAATTAGGATTCACATAGGGCCAGGCCACTCTTGAAATGTAAAAGGTAGACCCAATCCGCAAATACATTTCTTCCGGCTGCGAAACTACCCAGATTTGCTCTCCGGTATTTAGATTTCTGAAAACAAGTCCGCAGGAGCCCCATCCGTCATAACGAACATATTCCGTAGGGTAAAATTTACGTTCTTCAACAGTTTTTTCTTTTTCAACAAAAGAGAAGTTAGCCGCTACAAAAAGCAGCGCCGCAACTAAGAACAGTTTAGTTTTCATAAGTATAAAAATTAATTGGTTACACGCTGGTAGAGTTGTTGCGAAATACAGCGAAGAGTAATATTAAATATAAGCAATTAGATGATTGAGAGGCGGCACTTGAAACAGTAGCCTATGTGCTTTGATACATATACCCTTTAACCTCAGCCAGACAATAGCCCTCTAGACAGGATTAAAAACCAAAAGTCTACTATACACCGTTCCTTCCCCCTTGGGGAAACAGAGCGGCATCCCGCTGGACGGCATTCGACTGGGCTCGCATTCGAGAAAAACCTAAACACTACCAGCACCTAAAAAAATAAATAGGCTGTCTCAAAAGTAGAAAGGCCTTTTTCACACCAAACAATAATTGGAGAATTACTTCAAACACTCTGCATAGCGAAGTCGGACGCGACCCGGTCAGGCACGACCCGGTCAGGCGCGACCCGGTCGAACGCGACCCGGTACCACCTCGCGGTAGTTTACCAAATACAAATTTACATTTTGAATAAAAAGAAAGAGGCTGTCTCAAAAGTGTTGAGGCAGCCTTTACTTTTTTCTTTCCAGGCTCATCTGCTGTAAATGCTATTGATGATCTGTTTTCTTTTGGCGAAGAAAACAGGCTCTCTATGAAGCCTTTTTGAGCAGGTTATGTGCAATAGCCAGTAGTCCGGCTTCTATTTCGACTTTCTCTGTTCCCCGCATCATAAATCTGCGGAAGCCCCGGTTGTGTTTGATGGCTGCGAACACAGTTTCTACATCTGCCGGTCGCTGCTTGCGATGAGCTATTCCCTGGTCACTCATAAGCATATCCCGCACTTTTTGCTTGTGAGTTCTAAGGTTATGATTGATCTCAACTATCCGGTTGCCTTTTGCTTTAAAACAACCGCTCCTTAATGGACACTCCAGGCAGTTTCTGGCCTGATATTGTGCATAAGTTTGTTCATAACCCGACTTAGTTTTTGTTTTTCGCTTTCCTATATGATCCATTGGCTGGCCTGCCGGGCAATAGACCTTATCCTGCTCTTCGTTGTAATGCAGGTTCTGAGATTTAGATATGTCTTGCTTCCATTTTCTGGTTTGCTCCTTATGGAAGTAATTATACTTTACATAGGCCTTCTCTACTTTATCTTTCAGATAGTCATAGTTCTCTTCGCTACCATATCCTGCATCAGCGCATATAGTGTCAGGCAGGGTGTTATATAACTGCTGATAGTTCTTAAGATGGGGTTGTAACGTTAGGGTGTCGGTAGGATTTTGATGGATCGTGTAGTTTACCAAGTATTGATTGGAGGTGCTGATCTGAAGGTTATAGCCCGGCTTGAGCTGTCCATTTCGCATATGGTCTTCCTTCATCATCATAAAGGTTGCATCGTGGTCAGTCTTTGAATAGCTGTTTCGTTGTCCCAGTATAGCTTGCTTCTGCTGGTATTCAGCCAGCTTCCCAGGCCAGTTTTTTCGTGCATAGGTAAGCTTCTGCCTCTTCCCTTTTGCTATCTTCTTGCCCGTGAGTGCCTGGTCAATCCTATCAATAGTATCACTAACCTTTCGAGCATCGATTTTGCTAAAATCAGGCTTTTCCTGATATAACTCGTCTTCTGCCACCCGCTGGGTATAGTCCCACAACTCTTCAAGCTGTTGGCTTATCTTTTCGGTATTGGTCTTAATAGACCTGCCCCACACAAACGTGTAGCGATTAGCCTGGGCTTCTATCTTGGTGCCGTCGGTGTAAACTGTCTTTAAGTCCAGTAGGCCCTCATCAACTAAGAACATTACAATCTGAGCAAAGATCACCTTCAGGCTATCTTTCAACCGATCGCATCGAAAACGGGCAATAGTGTTATGGTCAGGCTTGTTCATACCTGCCAACCACATGAAGTGAACGTTTTGACCAATAGCTGCCTCCAACTTGCGGGTAGAGTAGATATTACTCATATACCCGTAAATCAATATTTTAAGCAGCATCCTTGGATGATATACTGATGTACCGCCAGGCTTATAACCAGTCAATAGAGGGGCAATATCAAGACGATCGACCACTTCGTTGACCACCCGAACTGGATGGTCTGCCTCTATTAACTCCTCCAGGCTCGGAGGTAAAAGCATAATTTGCTTGGGGTTGTAGTCTTTAAAAACTATCTTTTCGCTTATTGACACAACTCAAGATATCACATCTTGGAAAGCGGGGGTAGTAATGCCCTCGCTTTTTTTATGGCCAACTCCAAAAAAAAGAGGCTGTCTTTTGAGACAGCCTCTTATATATTAAGACCTAGTTCAATTGCCAGTAAACGACATCATGAAACCTTTACGGCTTTTGGTGGCTTGGATAATCGCTTCAGGTAGGCGAAGTGTGATTTGATAGCCCCGGCGAGGGAATGCTTACGATAGGTAAGTCCGTAGTCCTTTACCGTCTCTTCTATCATACGGGTAACCGGAATGTAGTGGGTATGACAGAGGTTAGGGAAAAGATGGTGGGCGGTGTGGGTATTAAACCCGCCAAAATACCAAAGAGCCAGTTTGCTATAGGGAGCAAAGTCTATTGTAGCCTCCAGCTCATGGTTTTTGCGGCTATTGGTTATGTAGCCATCTTCGTTAGGCTGGGGGAACACTGACTCATTGATCTGGTGATTAAGCACCCCTACCATAGCCAATGCCAGTCCGCTGATCATGTGCACTAAGAAAAAGCCCATAACCACCCAGTACCATGCTACATTTACCACCATCAGGGGTAATACAAGCATAAAGAAGAGGTAGCTGAGTTTTTGTAAATAGAGCTTAGCCATCTCTCCCTTAGAGTGCTCTATAGGCGAATTGCCCATGCGGCTACGCTTAAAGAGTACAAAGTCTATGGAAAAGATGAGGAAGATGGAGAACAGGGAATAGATCAAGGGCGCATAATACACCTGGTACTTGTGCATCTTCTCGTATGGCTGGTTTTCAGACAGGCGCAGTACACTGTATTCCTCAATAATGATATCATACCCCTCCACACTGGTAAATAGGTGGTGTACCTTGAGGTGCAAAATGCGGTTGATGTAGGCATTAAGTCCGGCAAAATTGAGGAAGTATGCCAGAAAGCGGTTCACGCTCTTCTTTTTGCTGTAGGTATGGTGCAGGGCATCATGACCTATGTTTATAAAGAACAGCGGGTGCATCAGGCCCATAATCACGCAGTACAGTATGCCGGTAAATGCATTGAAGCTGCTGGTGATGAGGAGGCCGTACATGGCCAGGTAGGTTACGGTAATGAAAATAGTCTTCAGCACCATGCCCGTATCGGCGTAGCGGCTGAGCTTATTTTCCTTAAAGTACTTATCTACCTTATGGGTCAGCTCATTGTAGAAGTCTGAGTTGTTCCCTTCAAGAAATTGCAGTTTCATAGGTCTCTTTATTCGTTAGTTCTTGTTCGATAGGTGTTTTTTCAAAGAGGTAATCATTTACCACCAGCACATCCAGACCGGAGTTAAAGAATACCATCAATGCATCATTGAAGCTGTGTACAATGGGTTTGCCCATAACGTTAAAGCTGGTATTGAGCAGTACAGGCACGCCGGTAATTTCACGGAAGGCATCAATCAGGGCATGGTACCGTGGGTTCCAGTCCTTTTTTACAGACTGCAGGCGGCCGGAGCGGTTTTCGTGCACCACAGCCGGCACTTTATCTCTTACCTCAGGGCGAAAGTCGAGGGTACGCTCCATATAGGGAGTGTCCTGGTATTGCTCAAAGTATTCCTCTCCGTACTCTTCGAGGATGGAGGGGGCAAAAGGCCTGAATTCTTCGCGGAACTTGACACGGCTGTTAATCTTGTCCTTCATGTCCTTTGAGCGCGGATCAGCCAGGATGGAGCGGTTTCCTAAGGCCCGGGGGCCAAATTCACTACGGCCTTGCACCCACCCTACCAGCTTGCCTTCAGCCAGCAACTTAGCTGTCTCCTGGGCAACAGTCCCGGGCAGGTGCCGGTAACTGGTAAAGCCACTGAACTTGAGAAAGCCTTCTATCTCCTCATCCTTAATAACAGACCCCAGGTAAGGTGTCAGTTTTTTGCCTGTATCAGTTTTCGCCTCTGGGTTATCATTATAGTAGGCCAGCCAGGCGGCACCCAGGGAGTTACCATCGTCGCCGGGAGCAGAAGGAATATAGACATTTTTAAAGCCGGTTTCGGCTGCGATCTTGCCGTTGTAGGCTGAATTGAGTGCACAGCCGCCGGTATAGACCAGGTTATCCGAAAGCCCCAGCTTATGGAAGTTGCCAATAAGCTCCGTCATGTACTCGGTAAAGAGCAACTGGCCGGTGTAGGCAAGGTTAGCCCTCAACTGAAAGTCATTGCCTGAATCCTTGATGCGGCGGGCGATCTCGTCTATCGTTTCCAAAACCTTAGCGGGCTTGGTCTTAAATTTGATCTTTAAGCCTTTGATGGTGAAAATGCTGCCTAGCTGGTCGTAGAACATCTCGTCCTTTTTACCATAAGGCGCCATTCCCATCACCTTCCACTCCTCTCCTCTTATAGGATCAAACCCACAAAGCTCTGTAAGGGTGAGGTAGAAATAGCCCATGCTCTCAAAGCCCTTGTTATGGCCGAGCTGCTTTAATTTACCGTTCTGGTAGTGGAAGTAGGACAATGCTCCCATCTCACCGGTACCATCCATTACGAGGCAGAGCGCCTCATCCATGCCAGAGCCGTAGCAGGCGAGGGCGGCATGTGTTTCGTGATGGTTAAACCGGTGCCAGGTGATGTCGTGATTATTGTACTTTACCCGCAGGTTTCGCTCAATGCTGGTGCCGGATTGAATATTGCTGGCCAGTTGTTTTTTAAAAAACCATACCTGGCTGGAATCCGGGAGCATAGACTGCATGATGGCCCGGAATACTGTTTTGGAGAAGCCTTTCGGTTGTTTTTTAAACAAGCCGATTGAGTTGAGCACCTTAAGTGAGGTCAGGTGGGTTTTGCTCCATGTGGTGGCAATATGAAACTCCGCATTTGTGTCGCAGTACTCTTTCAGTAGCTCTTCAACGCGAATAACGGGATCGGCAGGACAGCCCAAGGCACGCTTAAACTGCAGGTAGCGCTCGGTGGCTTCGGCAAAAACTACCTGCCCCTGCTCATCCACAATGCTGATGGAGGGGTCATGAAAGGTAGTCCCTACGCCGATATAATACTTCTTTTTCATAGGTAGGGGGTGGTTTAGAATATTTCCATTTGCTCCATGAGCAGGGTGGCATTCATATTTTGGCAAACGCCCTCTTTGTAGCGGTAGTCAAATACCATTTGGTTATTTTCCATACCGATCTCAAAGGCAATGTTTTTAATATTTTTCGGGTATTCAGCTTCCAGGCTGGTAAGGGCAATGTCATGAGTGGCTACCATGCCCACTCCCTCCAGCCGGATCATGTTTTCAATCAGGCGGCGGGCACCGGTATGCTGGTCTTTGCTGTTAGTCCCTTTCAGTATTTCATCCAGCAGCACGTAGCACTTCTCATCCTTTTTCAATTGCTCCACGATGAACTTCAGCCTCTTCAGTTCAGCAAAAAAGAAAGAGGTGTGCTTCTGCAAAGAGTCATTCGTACGCATGCTGGTGTATAGCTGCACCGGCGTAAAGGCAAAGCGGCGGGCACATACGCAGGTACCGGCCATCGCCAGTACCAGGTTCAGGCCAACGGTACGCAGGAAGGTACTCTTACCGGCCATGTTCGCTCCTGTAATGAGGAATATATTGCCGTCACCTTCCTGGATGACATCATTAGTGACCAACTCCTCGCGGCTAAGGAGAGGGTGGCCTCCATGCTCCATGTGCATAAAAAAGTCATCCCTCTCAGTCACCTCGGGTATGGCGTAATCAGGGTTATTGTACATAAACCCGGCCAGGCTGGATAGCGCATCGAAGGTAGCCACGGCTTTGATCCAGCGAGGGAACACAGGGCCGAACTCATTTACCCACCTCTCGATACGGTACATACAATTCAGATCCCAAAGCAGCAGGCCGTTGAGGACAAGTGTCAGCACGATATTCATGCGGTGGTCCAGCAGGTCTACGAGATTGATGATCTTCGCAAATGACTTTGATGGCTTTTCTTCCTTATGAAAAATGGACTGCTTTACTTCAGCCAGTTCAGCAGAAGTAAACTCCTCATCTTCAATAGCCTCTATGAGCTGATAATACTTCCTCAATATGTCTATACGCTTACTGATGAGCCCCTGGCGGTGGTTGGTGTATTTAATATGCGCAAAGGACACAACCAGTTGCAGAAATGACAAGCAGGCCCCTACGTAGGTACTGATAAAGCCGAAAGCGCCTGCCAGCCATGCCAGAATAGTAATAGCAGGCAGTAGGGTGATAATAACCTTATAGAAGCTACTGCCATAAAATTTATTTTCTACCGCCAGCCAGTTTTCTATTTGTCCCTTATCGTCAGGAGACTCCTCTGTAAGCAGACCTGTAGCTCCGTATTGCTGCCGCCACTGGGATTTGCTACGTAATTCGGCAATGGCTTTCTGTCTGCGTCCAATGAATTTTGTATCCGTATTGAGTCTGGTCAGAATATCCGCAAGGGCCTCTCTCCCCTGAAGGGTACAGGTACGGTTGATGACCTGGAAGATAGACTCGGGGCCAAACATATCCAGGTCATAGGAGAAAGCATGATCTGGATTGAGCAAGTCTTTTCCTCCATCAAAAGCACTGTAATCGCCGGACAAAGCCTTGATCTCATCTTCATTTATAGAAAGAAGCTTTTCATTAAAACGCTTCTCTCTTTTAACGCGGATGGAAAACTTAACCAGCCATAGAAAAATAACCAGAGACACGGCTAAGCCAGCCCAAAGTACCGGTTGCGGCGCTTTAAATAAATAGTAGGTACTGACAATGATACCTATACCACTCAATAGCCTGAAAAAGGATATGGTCCTGCTTTTCTTCTCCAGCTTGTTTACCACCTCTGTCAACTGCTCTACCCTGCCCTGATAGAAAGCGATGGGCCTATCTTTATTTTCCATATATCAATCTTCTTTACATACAGGCACCTGGCCTGCTTTCATTTGCTGATCCGGCAAAATTAATGCCTTTTACCATAATCAAGCGATCTTATTTAGCTGAAGCCATTTGTACCACAGTTGGCGGATCTGCTCGTGTTGTTGTTTCAGCTCTATTCCTTCTTTAGAGGCTAAAGCGGAATGGCTCAGACGGTACTTCTTATCTTCGTTTTGAACAGCAGTTCTTCCTTCTTTTTCTGAAAGATATGTCAGGCTCTGCGTTACTTTTTCGAGCGAAAAGCAGATGCTCCACAAGGTGGTGAGTCGCTGCACATTAGGCACCCAATTGATCCAGCCAATGAAGGCATTGTTATTCAGATCAATCATCACCGGTCGAATGCGCTCCTCAAAAAAGGCCATTTCCGATTCTGCAACCGGGGCATGGAAATAAGGAAAGACACCTTCTTCTTTATTATCTGCGGCGGAGAGGCCATAGTGCATGAGGCAGGTTTCTACCACGGCGGAAAGACCATACCGGTGTTTAATGTGAAGATGAGGATCTATCTGCCCATTGGCTTTATATTCCTGCACCAGTTCTTGGGTGCAGTCAATGATGGCCTGCTGCCTGAAGCCTGCATTAGACTTATGATACTGCAGATTAAGGTACACTCTCCCTATGAGAAAGGCCGTGATGGCACTGGTGATGGAGGCGGTAAGTATAGTCACTGTAATAATTTTTAAACTTTAGAAACGATAGGTGGCACAGCCTATTTGCAGACCAGCCCCAAGGTTGATAATCAGTCCGGTGTCCCCTTCACTTACCAGGCCATTTTCCATGGCATGGTGTAGCTGGTAAGGGGTGGTAAGTGTACTATTGCCCACAGGCTCCGGTACCTCTCCCCACTGTCCGGCATAGTTGCTGAAAAGTGGCGACTGCTTAAGACGCTGGAGGTAGGCCTCTGATAGCTGCGGAGCGAAGACAACCTTTATATCACTCAGGCTAAGGCCTTCCTTCTGCAGAAGCTTCTCAATGGTCGCCACTGTCAGGTCTGCATATTCCGCATGATGAGAGGTATCTTCTTCTATGACGGTGCACACTTTTTCCTGCTGCCAGGTAGCACGGCTCTTCTTGTCGCCCATATATTCAGTATGGGTGGCAAACTCAAACTCGCCAAAGCCTTTTTCGCCTGACTCGTCCAGTTCCAGCACCATAGCGGCCCCACCTTCGAAAATAGGCAGTGCGGCTTCTTCTCCCAGATAGCGTTTGTTATTGTCTACCTCACCGGTGGTGATGAGCACTTTACGGCTACGGCCGGTCTGGACCATCTGCTGCATGACGTGGCAGGTATTAAGGAAGCCTGCTGCGCCATTCATCAGGTCAAAGGCAAAGGTATTGCCTCCCTGGCGCACGTCTTCCACAGAGGCATTGGCCCGAAAGTTACCGGCTATAAAGGTAGAGATGGCGGGCTCGTACATATATTCCTCACGATTGATACCGTAGTACACTACAAGATCCAGATCGCTACCCTTAAGCGGTTCATTACCGGTCTGCAGACAGTCATCTGTTACTTTGTAAAGCAGGTCTATTCCGTTTTCTTCCCTCTCCATCCGCTGGCGCAGGCTTACACTGCGGATGCGCAGTCTGCTGCTGTGAGCCGGCGTTTCAGCGGTATCCACATTTTCCACCTTAGCCAAAGGCTGACCTGAGCTTTCCACGGCCTGCATACGTCCGGGGAGGTCATCGAAAGAATAGAGTGCAGTGCCCAGCGTAAGCCCAGAACCACTGATACAGTAGAGCAAGTTGCTATTGTCTTTAATCCGGCCGTTCAGGATATTATCTACGGTAGCCACCCAGTAGGTAGTGGTAGCGGTATTGCCGCGCTCGCGAATGTTGTCAATGACATTCTCAGCATTGGTCACTTTCTCATTGAGTACGCGGTTGATCTCCTTCATGGCATTCTGGGTGGTGATGCTACTTGCCTGGTGCATGATGATATGGCTCACCTTCTCAAAGTCCCAGTTTTTGGCACTCATGGTCTGCAGGGCATGGTTGGCTGCGGTTACGTGCCCGGCCTCACCCATCTTTATCGCGTTGGTATTTACCACAAATCCGCCGTGAGGCTGTGCAGTAGGTTTCACGATACAGAGATCACTGTAAGCTCCCATGGTAAAGATGTCGAGCTTCTGGAAACCTTTGGCAGGCCGGGCAGCCTTTTCGAGGATCATGGCGAAACCGGCATCCCCCAGGGTGAGGCCGGCAATACGCTGGTCCATGTAGCTTTCTACCTCGAGCATAGAGGTCTTGGTAATGTGGGAAATGTACTCCCCGCTTACGACAAGGCAGCGGTTGGCCCGGCCGGACTTGATGTAGGCTTCGGCTAGGTACAGGGCGGTAAACACGCCGGTACAGGCATTGGTGATGTCGAAGTTGAGGGCATTGGTGAAGCCAAACTTATCGCTTAGCTGTACTGACAGGCCTGGTTCAATGGCAATACTCTTCTCCCCGTCCATACGGAAGATGTTGCAGGAGATGACTAGGTCGATGTGCTCAGGCTTGTATTTAGATACGGCAAGGCACTTTTCAATGGCCCGCTCAGCCAGTCCGAGGGAGAATTCATCTTCCACCATCCGTACGTTTTCGATACCGGTAAGGCGACGTATGGGGAAGCGGATCTCGTTGCGGCAGTTGCTTACGATGTCCTTGGACTCCACGGTCTTTTCGGGCAGGTACATGCCCATACTTTCAATGATGACGGTGGTGGTATCTGTTTCCTGTTCTTCCGTTTCTTTGGCTTTTATCCCGCCGTCTGGCACGGTGATTTCTTCCTGCTGAATACGGGCACCTCCGGTATTGAAGCCGCTCAGGGGCTTCATCTGGGTGGCCAGCTCGCGTACGGTACTGAATTCAAATATCAGCTCAGGGGTTACGTACCAGCCTTTTTCCTCTGCCAGGTTACTGATCTTCACGCTCTGAAGGGAAGCTCCGCCAAGGTTGAAAAAGTTGTCTGTGACGCCTATGCGGTCCATTTCCAGCACGGTGGCCCAGAGCTCAGCCAGCAGGCTTTCTTCCGGAGTGGCCGGGGCTACATATTCATTAGCTGCCAGTTGCTTACCATCTTCGTAAGCAGCCAGGGCCTTTTTATCCACCTTGCCGTTTGGCGTGAGGGGGTAGGCTTCTACCACCGCGAAGCGTGCGGGGATCATGTAGGCGGGCAGGTACTGTTTCAGCTCGCTGCGCAGGTCAGCTACGCTCAGTTCCTGGTTCATTTTCAGAAAAGCCACCATAAAGGCATTTCCGTCGCTGTCTTTTTGGGTCACTACGGCCGCCTGCTCTACGGCATCTACCGCCATAATTTTGCTTTCTACTTCGCCAAGCTCGATACGGTAACCGCTGATTTTCACCTGTGCGTCATTTCTGCCCAGGTATTTTACGTTGCCATCGGGCAGGCAGGCAGCCACATCGCCGGTTCGGTACAATCTTTCATTATGGCTCTTGTATTGCCAGTCGATAAAGCGCTCGGCTGTCAGCTCAGGGCGCTGGTAGTAATCTACGGCCAGACCTTCACCCCCGATGTACAACTCGCCTTTCAGTCCCGGAGCCACTGGCTTGAGATGGGCATCCAGTATATAGAAAGTGGTATTGTGAATGGGTCTTCCAATCGCAATCGGCGCACCGGTAGTAATTCGGGCACATGAAGACCAGATAGTGGTCTCTGTGGGGCCGTACATATTCCATGCTTCGATTGGCTGTGCCGCAAGCCAGGCTGCCAGGGTAGCAGGCAGGGCCTCGCCTCCGCAAAGGAGCTTAAAGCCAGGGGCCGGGGTCCAGTCGGCCTCCTTCATGGTTTGCCAGAAGGAAGGGGTGGCCTGCATGATATTGATGCCGTGCCGGGTAATCAGTTCGGAGATGGACTGAGGCGATTTTACCTCCTTTTCCCTGGCGAGCACGACGGTACCTCCTGCCAGCAGAGGCAGGTAAAACTCCAGACCGGAGATATCGAAGGCCATGGAGGTAACGGCCAACAGCTTGTGCGCAGCTCCTGCCTGCAGGGTATCGCGCATGGCGGTGAGGAAGTTCAGCAGGGAATGAGGCGCTATCCGCACCCCCTTGGGGTTACCGGTAGAGCCGGAGGTATAGATCATGTAGACGGCCTCAGGCGCTGTAACGGGCAGGCTAAATTCTGCTGAATGCTCGCCGCTTGCGAGGTCTTCAGCCATTATAAGCGTTGTACCCTGCAGCAGCTCGAAGCGGTCATGGTTTTCCTGCTGGCAAATCATGGCTTCCGCACCGGCATCGTTTAGGATATACCGGATACGGCTATCGGGGTAGCCGGGGTCGAGGGGAATGTAGGTGGCTCCTGTTTTCTGTACGGCAAGCAGAAGAGGGAGCAAGTCAGCGTTGCGCTCCAGGTAGAGGGCGACTTTTTTACCGGTGGCTACTCCCTTTTCACTTAGTGCATTGGCCACCTTATTCGATAGCTCATCCAGCTCGCGGTAGCTCAGGTTTTTCCCGTCACCCTCGCAGGCAATTGCTTCCGGTTGGGCCTGAGCCATTTTCTTAAACTCCCGGATGAAAGACGACTCTCGCGGATAATCTGCAGCCGTATCATTCAATTCCTGCAGCACCTGCTTCTCCTCTGCCTGGCTAAGCAGGGAAATATCGGCAATACGTACAGAGGGGTTTGCTAACACATTCTGTAGTACCCGCAGATAGCGATGGCTGAACCCGGCAATAAAGGCTTCGTCAAAGAGGCGGGTATTGTACTCAAATTCAAACTCATATGCCTCTCCCTTCTCACGAACGGAAAGGGTAAGGTCAAATTTAGCAAAGACCATTCCCGGGCCTTCTATACCGGCTGTTTCCTCGCCAAAATGCAGGGTTTCCACGGGCATATTTTCCATGCTGAACATGGCCTGGAAAATGGGGCTGTAGCTGGTGCTGCGCGGAGGCTTTACGAGGTCTACAATGGTATCAAAACCGATCTCTTTGTTTTCAAATACGCGGAGGGTTGTGCGCCTGACTTCATCCAGCAGGGTCTCGAAGGACTTTTCGGGGGCCACTTGCGAGCGTACTACGAGGGTATTGACAAAGAAGCCGATCAGCTCTTCCAGTTCGGGGGCATTACGGTTAGCCACGGTGGTACCTACCAGTACATCTGTCTGATCAGCATATTTGCTCAGGGCAATTTTATATACCGCCATCAGCAGCATGTAGGGGCTTACGTGACGGCCTGTGCAGAAGGTTTTGATCTGCCGGGTAAGGGCTGCCTCCACGGACTGGGTATACAAGGCACCGTCAAAGCTTTGCAGGGCAGGGCGTTCCTGTTTGTAGGGGAGTTCTAACAGGGCGGGGGCATCTTTCAGCTCTTCCTGCCAGAAAGCCATCTTTTGCTGGTACTCGTCGGTTTCCAGCATGTCCTGCTCCCACAGGGTATAGTCTACGTACTGCGTTTCCAGTAGTGACAGTGCGGGCTGGCGACCAGCAAGCAGGCTGTTGTATATCTCACTGCATTCTTTGATAAAAATGCCGATAGACCAGCCATCGGAAATGATATGGTGCATGGAAATGATGATCCGGTACTCACTGCTGTCTTCCAGGCGAATGAGGGTCACGCGCAGCAGCGGCCCCTGCTCCAGGTCAAAGGGGCGGGCGGCCTTTTCACGAATTAAGGCGTCGAGGCCAGCGGTAGAAGTGCTCAGCTCTTCAAAGCGAAAGTCTACTTCTTCTGCCACAAGCTGGCGTATCTCGCCATCTACTTCACGGAAGGAGGTACGCAGGGTCTCGTGGCGGCGGATGATCTCCAGGATAGAGGCTTTGAATACCTCCGTGTCCAGCTTTTCGGATACGGTGAGTACGCCGGTGATATTATAGGCGGCGTTGGCCTTATCAAATTTGGACAAAAGCCATAAGCGATGCTGAGCCCCGGATACAGGGTAGGCGTATATTTTGGTTTCTTCCATGTTCATAGGTGCAATGTTTTTCCGCCTTTACAGGCTTCTGTTTCAAAGGTGTTTTTGTCGCCGGATAGCATGACGTATGGTTCTTCTTTCTTTACTTCTTTAATAAAAACTGGTCGCGGTTTGAGCGTCTGATCCGTGACGGACCGCCTGGGGCTGCCGGTTTCTTTTTCGCCATCACCTCACACAGGCCGCGGATCGTTGGGCTGTCGAACAGCTCGTTAGGGCTTAGCTCAATGGCTTTATCGTGCTTAATCCGGGATAGTACCCGCATAGCAAGCAGGGAGTTGCCGCCCAGTTCGAAAAAGGAGTCGGTGACACCGATATTTTCTGTACCCAGCACTTCTTTCCATATTGCGGCTACGGCTGTTTCTTCGGGCGTAGCAGGCACTACTTTTTCGCGGCTTTCCCCGCTAAGCTGCTGCCTGATAGCTTCCCACAGCAGATTTCGGTCAATCTTTGCATTCTTATTAAGCGCCATATTATCAAATACCAGTATGCGGGCGGGTAGCATATAATCGGGCAGGTTCTCAGCCAGGCTGGTGCGAATGTCTTCTTCTTTAAGACTGGTCGTATCCCCCTCCACTGCGGCCAGCAGGCGGCTGCGGTCGGTGTTTTCATTTTCTACCAGCACGATGGCCTTTTTCACGCCTTCCATACGATACAGGGCGGCCTCTATTTCACCAAGTTCAATTCGGAATCCGCGCATTTTGACCTGGTGGTCTTTTCTTCCGGCAAATACGATCTCTCCGGCTGGTAGCATATAGCCATAGTCACCGGTTTTGTAGAGAGTGGTGCCGTGGCTGTCGGTCACAAACTTCTCTTCTGTTAGCTCAGGGTGTCCCAGGTAGCCTTTGCTGAGTCCGGCACCGCTGATGCAGATTTCTCCGGTCACACCAACGGGCGCAGGCTGTAAATCCTGCATACGTATGGATACGTGCACGCCCGCCAGGGGCCGACCGATAGGGATGGTTCTTGACGCTGTATCTCTTTCCTTAATGGGGTAGGCCGTGGCATAGGTTGTGGTTTCCGTAGGGCCGTACACATGTAGCAGCGTATGAGGCTTTGCCTGCCTCAGGGCCTGGCTTACGTGCTTTACAGATACCTGCTCGCCACCAAACAAGACCCTGTCAAAGGTAGAGAGGTAGCGGGCCGCGTCCAGGTCTACGAGGCTATTGAATAGTGCAGTGGTAAAGAAGCCTTTATTGATTTGGTGCTCACTGAAATACCGCAACAGGCTATCGGCTGAGCCTATTACTTCCTGATCGATAAGGTGCAGGGTGGCGCCATTCAGCAGGGAGCCGAAAATATCGTATATGCTGCCGTCAAAGGAGTAATTAGAAAGCTGCGGCACGCGATCGCCCGCGTTTATCTGCATTTCTTCCTGCTGCTGCACCAGGTTCAGTATGGACCGGTGGGCCACAGTTACGCCTTTTGGCGTACCGGTAGAGCCGGAGGTGTACATGAGGTAGGCGGTGTCTTCGGGTTGTATCGCAGGAGCCTCAAAGCCGGGGGTTTCTGTCTCCAAAAGGTCTTCGATACACAATGCAGTCAGGTTTTCTCCCAGTGATTCGGCGCGCTCCTTATGGGCACGATCGCAGAGGACTACACTGGCCCCTGCATTCTCCAGCATCCAGGCCTGGCGGCTGGCGGGCAGGTCTGTCTTCAGGGGCACATAAGCTTTTCCGAGGGCCAGGAGGCTGAGCATTCCCTGAATCATGGGGAAGCCGGTACCGGCAAGCAAGCCTACATGTTTTTCGCTACCCAGCTTTTGCTGCAAAGCGGCTGTCAGCCTTTCTGTGTGTTCAGCCAGTTGGGCATAGCTCAGGCTGGTGTTGCCATGGCGCAGGGCCATGCTGCTACCATTTTGACCGGCTGTTTTCCTGAATGCGTCATATACTGTTTGTGCACCACCAAGCTCCCGGTCGGGGCCGGAGGCTAAGGCATGAACTTCAGGGTTGAAGGCCGCCAGGTCAGAAACAGATTGGTCGGGGTTGGCTACTACCTTTTCCACTAAGCCAAGCAGGTAGCTGGCAAAGCCTTCCATGTAGGGGGCTGTGTAGCGGGCGGTCCGGTACTTGAATTTTACCTGGCCACTGTGCTCCATTTCCTTCACTTCGAAAGTTATGTCGTAGGCATCTTCCTGCTGGCGTATCTCGTACTCGGACAGTTGCAGTCCGTCAATAATATTGACTGACTGGCGTAACTCGTCTTTTAACCTTTTTTGGTTGTAATAGGTAAAGGCGATGTTGAAGAGGGGATGACGGGCTGTGCTACGCTGGCGGCTGGTCATTTCCACCATTTTATTGAAAGGAAAATCCTGGTGGGCCAGTACGCGGCGGTTGTTCTCTACATTCTTTTTCAGGAAATCGCTAAAGCGCTCCTCCCCTTCCACACGGGTACGCATGGGGATCAGGTTCACGAAGTAGCCTGCTGTCTGGTGAAAGTCGGGGTTATTTCGGCCGGCCACGGGGGTACCGATCATGATTTCCTCCTGTCCGGCATAGCGGCTCAGGGCCACCTCAAAGAGGCTGATCATCATATTGAACATGGTGGCTCCCTGCGCTGCGCATAGTTGCCGCAGGCCGCTCATAAGCTTTTCATTGATGGGAAGCTGAATCACCTCACCCGATGCATTCAGCTCGTGTGCCTGTATTAACTGGTCACCGTTCAGTTCCAGTTGGGCCTCTTCGTGGTTTTCCAGGTAGTTTTGCCAGAAGTTAACCAGCTCAGGTTTTTCCATCTGCTGCTCCTGCCAGCTTACATATTCGGCAAAGGTGTTTTTGACCGGGGGCAGCTTAAACGCCGGATCATTTAAGCGGCGCTGGTAGAGGGTGGTCAGGTCCATGAGCAGGATACGGCTGGTCCACTCGTCGTATATAATATGGTGAAGGGCAAAGAGGAATACGTGCTCACTTTCGCTGATACGGAAAAGAGCAGGACGTGCGACAGGACCATTCTCCAGATCAAAAGGTGTCTGCAACCGTTCTGTTACCAGCCTGTCGAGTTCCTCTTCCGAGGCACCGGGGCAGTCCACCACCTCCAATGTCAGCGGCTGATCGCCTGTTTGCTGGTACTCCTTGTCTTTATCACTGGAAAAAATGGTGCGCAAAATACCGTGACGCTGGCCGAGCTCCTTCACGCAGGTACCGAACAGTTCCACATCTAAGGCCCCTTCTATCCGGATGGCAAAACCGGAGTTATAGTCCACTCTGTCCTTTTGGCTCATCTGCAAAAACAACAGCGATTTCTGCCCTTGCGACAGGCCGAAGGGTTTCTTTGCCTGCTGCGCCTTTAGCATTAGCAGTTGCCGTAGTTGCTCTTTCTTCTTTTCTATTTCCGTACTCATTTTCCCAGGTGTTTCTCTTTCTTTTCTTATCAGGACATTGATTTTAGCAGGGCGTCTATCTCCTCTTCTGTCATGTTGTCCAGGTTGGCCAGTTGTTCCTCCGCACTCATGGGAGCTACTTCTTCCTGCTGCTCTGTTTCGGCTACACCGGCCTGTTTACCGGCTTGCTGCTCGCTTATGATGGCGTAGAGGTCGTCAATGCTTGGGTTTCGCATGAATGCCTCCGTATTTAGGTCAATGCCGTAGTCGCGGTAGATCTTATTCTTGGTTTTAAGTGCCAACAAGGAATCAAATCCGTAGTTGATGACCGGCACATGGTTTTCCAGTTGACTGGCGGGTATTTCCAGCACGCCTGCCAGTATGCTTTTCAGTCCGTCAGGGCTGAGGCTTTCAGTTGCTTCTGTTCCTACAAGGGCAGGCAGAGTCTGAGCGCTGTTTTGGCTACGCAAAAGAGGTAGGTCGAGTGCACGGGTCAGGGTTTCGTTAAACTTTCCGATGAGGTAGCGGCCTGTTTTCTTTCCCGTCATCAGCCCGGCCATTACGCGGAAGCCTGCCTCTACGCTGTGCTTATAGAGTACCTGCTCCTGGCCGCTGTAGCTTTCTGCCATACCGGCACCGGCCCATGGACCCCAGTTCAGTGTCAGGCAGGGTAGGTTTTCGGCTGCACGCAGGTGCGTAAGGCTGTCGGCTACGCTATTGGCAAAGGCATAATTTACCTGCCCCGGCGCACCCAGCACAGCCGCTACAGAGGAGAACTGCACGAAATAGTCAATATCGAGTGACCTTGTCGCCTCGTGCAGGTGCCAGGCACCCGCCGCTTTGGGCTGATACACCCGGCGGAAATCCTCTTCATTCAGGCTGGTCATGGTAGCATCTGCCAGCACACCTGCCAGGTGAAACACGCCGCCCAGAGCCGGGTAGCGGCTTCCAAATTTGGCGCAAAGGGAATCTACCTCTTGGCGATCGGCTATGTCGGCTGCTACTATCTCAATCTGCAGTCCGGCCTTTTGCATCTCGATAAGCAGGCTATCGTCCTTCAGTTTACCAGAGCGGGAAACGAGTACCATGTGGCGGGCACCCTGTGTGGCGGCCCAGCGTACCAACTCTACCCCAAGGGCACCGGTACCGCCGGTAATGAGGTAGCTCTTCTCTCTGGAGAAAATGTCTGAGGCACCTGTAAGAGTAGCCGTTTCCTTTTTCAGACGCAGTACTTTACGCTGTTCTCCTTTCAGGGAGACGGTACTTTCGCGCTGCCCGCTAAGCATTTCAGAAAAGGCTTTTTCAAGGAGGTCGTCAGCGATTTGCCCCTCCAGTATGATCCGGCTGAAGCCTCCTGCGCCCAGCTCATTTTCCAGCACGCGGGACAGGGTGATCAGACCGTTTTGTGAGGCACTCAGGCTGTCTGCTTCAGCATGGAGCACCACCGCGCAGGTTTTCATCCGGCGCATCAGCTTTTGCCGTTCCAGCTCCTGTACAAGGGCTATAAACTGCCAGCCTGTTTCTTCTGTCTCCTCACTATCGGTGGTGGATGTGGGGCAGACGATGAGGTTAAAATCGCCTTCTATTGCCTGCAGCACGCGGCCGATGGCTTCCTGTCCCTCGCCTATCTGCAGGTGACTAATCTTTTGGCCTTTCCTTTCAAGAAATGCTTTCAGGTACTCACTTTCGTCTGCCTGGTATCCGGCCAGCACTGTGTGTACCGGAGCGCTTACTTCAGTGGCTTGAGCCACTTCCTCTTCCTGCCACACTTCTTGGTATACATCAGGGATGGGCTCAGCGGAGTGGCTTATGGCAGGTTGATAGGTGCCTTCCACCCAATATTCCTGGTGCTGCCAGGCGTAGTTGGGTAGCAGTACGTGTTCCGGGCGGTATCCGGGCTGCAGGTTCTCCCAACGCAGGTCAGCGCCTGCTTGGTAAAGTTTGGCAAGGGCTTTGGCAAAGCTATGCCCGGCATCCTGCACGCGGCGCAGGGTAGGCACAGCGGCGGGGGCTTCCTCCAGGGTATTGCCAATAAAGGAAAGGAGCACGGGGTTAGGGCCAACTTCCAGGCAGCAGGTAATTTCCTGCCGCGGCAGTGCCTCAATACAATCAGCAAAGCGTACCGGGTTCACAATCTGCTCCGCCCAGTATTCCGGCGTGGCCAGCTCCTGGCTCAGCACTTTACCGGTCAGGTTAGAGATGACAGGTATAGCAGGCTGAGTGAATTTTATAGTCTTCAGCAGGGCGTAAAAGCGTTCTTTTGCCTCCTGCATTAAGGGGGAATGGAAGGCGTGCGACACTTTGAGGGCTTTGGTATGGATGCCTTTTGCCTGCAACTCGCTTACGATCTTGTCTACAGCTTCCCGCTGTCCTGAAAGTACGCTTTGTACCGGAGTGTTTTGTGCAGCCACACTTGCCATAGGCTCATGGGCAACCAAGGCTTCCAGTTCATTACCAGGCATTTCCACGCTGTACATTACCCCATCGCCGGGGGCTTCGTGCATAAGCCTGCCGCGCTCAGCTACGAGGGTCAGGGCATCTTCCAGGGAGAAGACACCGGCCAGGCAGGCTGCAGGCAGCTCTCCTATGCTATGTCCCAGCAATACATCTGGCTGTACGCCAAGGTGCATCCACAGGGAAGCGGTGGCATACTCGATGGCGAATAGCGCAGGCTGTGCGTAGCGGGTCTGGTGGAGCTCTTCCGCAGGGGCTTCATCAAAGAGGAGACTAGTAAGCGCTACAGGCAGCTTGCCTTCCAGGAGGCGGGCGCACTCCTCTATTTTTTCACGGAAGAAGGCGTTCTCTTTATACAAGGTAGCTCCCATACCGTGGTACTGCGCTCCCTGACCGGTAAAGAGAAAGGCTACCTTTGGCTGAGGGGTTTCGGTTTGTTCCTCTTCGGCACCGGCAAGCTGTTCCAGCCATTCTTCCTTACTGCTACCTGCTACAGCTATACGGTAGGCAAAATGCTCGCGACCGCTTTGGCTGCTGTGGGCGATGGCATGCAGGGGGGCTTCTGAACCAGGCAGCCAGTCAATGTATTTTTTCTTCAGGTCATTCAGCGCTGAGGCAGATTTGGCCGATATCGTCAGCACGGCCTGTTCTGTAAGTTCCGGTGTTGCCTTCACCTCAGCGGCCACATACTCTTCTACAATGACGTGGGCATTGCTACCGGTAAATCCGAATGAGCTGATGGCCGCCCTACGTAGCGACTCACCCGGAGTGGGTTGCCAACCGGCATTTTCCTGTATCAGTTGGATCTGGGGATATTTTCGCCAGGGAATGTGGCTGCTGGGCTCCTGTACGTGCAGGTGAGGTACGAGGCTTCGGTTTTTCAAGCAGAGCAGGGTCTTGATAAGTCCGGCAATGCCTGCGGCGGCTTCCAGGTGGCCAATGTTGGTTTTGAGGGAGCCTATGAATAAGGTGTTATCCGCAGGGCGCTTGCCATACACATTGGCGATGGCCTCGAACTCGATGGGGTCACCGAGGCTGGTGCCGGTACCATGACACTCGACGTAGCCTACCTGGGCGGGCTTGAGTTTGGCGTCCTTCAGGGCTTTTTCAATTACGGCCTGCTGGGCGAGTCCGTTAGGCACGGTGAGGCCTCCGGCCCGGCCATCATGGTTGATAGCGGTACCACGGATGATGCCGTAGACAGGGTTTCCGTCTTTTATCGCTTGTGAAAGGGGCTTCAGGATGACCATGCCGACTCCTTCTCCGCGGGTATATCCGTCTGCAGACTCATCAAAGGTCTTGCAGCGGCCATCGGGGGCGAGCATATTGGCCTGGCAGAAGTTGACCATGATCTCCGGCGACAGGAGCATGTTTACGCCCCCGACGAGGGCGGCGCTGCATTCGCTGTTCTGCAGGCTGCGGCAGGCCTGGTGCAGGGCGACCAGGGAAGAAGAGCAGGCGGTATCGGTGGACAGCACGGGCCCATTGAAACCGAAGAAGTGGGCGATACGGCCTGCTCCCCCGCTCAGGGTATTGCCTGTGCCGGTGTAGGCACTTACAGGTGCGTGGGACTGGTGGAGGCGGATGGCATTATCAAAGGCTGCGGTACCTATGAATACGCCGGTCTCGCTTTTATCATAGGTAGACGGAGCTATACTGGCATTCTCAAAAGCCTCCCAGGCTGCCTCCAGCAAGAGCCGCTGCTGCGGATCCATGTATTTGGCCTCAGTGGGAGAAATATTAAAGAAGGCAGGATCAAAAACCTTGTGGTTCCGGGCGAGCACGCCGCCCCGATTGACGTAATAGGTGTCTTCACGCGTCGGGTCGGGGTCATGGTAGCGGGCCGTATCCCAGCGGTCTGCGGGGATGTCACTGGTCAGGTCTTTGCCTTCGGTCAGTGCCTTCCAAAAGTCAGAGAGCGTGTCGTTTGCATAGGGCAGTTTACAGCTCATCCCGACTACGGCGATAGGCTCGCGGTCAGATGCTCCGCCTTCTTTCAGCCGTGCATTTTCTTCTTTCAGCTTCCTGATGGCCTTCAGGCTACGCTGTATCTGGTCTTTCCAATAAGCTATGTCCGCACTCATCACAGGCTGTTTAGTTCTTCGTCCAATAGTTTCGACAGTTCCTCGGCTGTCATGTCTTCTTCTTTCTTTTCTGTTTCAGCAACAGGGGCCCCAGGGCTCTTATCAAAGTAGCCTGCTATGGCTTCCATGGTGGAGTAGTTGAAGAGGAAGCCTGGGCCGATGTCCTCACCGGTCAGCTTCTCTATCTTGTTTTTGAGCTCTACGGCCATCAGTGAGTCCAGCCCGTAGTCGAACAGGGAACGGGAAGGGTCTACGTTGTGGTGCTCGGATAGGCCCAACACGTGGCGGATGGTCCGGCGAATGATGGCGGGGAGATCATCCGCAGCAGGAGTGCTCAATGCCTGCTTCTTAGCCGGGGCCGCAGCCCGCGTACGCACATGATCCAGCATGGGGGTGCGTCCGTAGTATGGCACTTCACGGCTCAGGCCTTCCCAATCTGCGTCAGCTATAGCAAGCTGCTGATGGTCTTCCCGCAGGGCGATTTCTATGGCGCTGAAGTCTTCTGCCACATTCAGTTTGCGGATGCTGCTGCCTTTCATATCCAGGTCTCTCGCCATGCCATGACCGGCAAACGGGCCCCAGTTGAGTGTAGTAGCGGGTTGCCCCTGCTCACGTCTCCAGGCCACGAGGCTATCCATGGCGGCATTGGCTGCGGCATAGGCAAACTGGCCTGGGCGTCCTATGAGGGCGGCAATGGAGGAGAAGCATACGAAGTGGCGCAGGGCAAAAGGCTCTGCATAGTGGTTGAGCAACCAGGCGCCTTTAACTTTAGGCGCCATTACTTTCGCCATGGCTTCGGCCTCCTGCTGCAGGAGCAGGTGGTCGTCCAGCAGACCGGCGGTATGGAAGATGCCGCGCAGGTTATACCCCTCCCCTTTCAGTGTATCAAAAGCGGCTTTTACGGACCTCTCGTCGGCCACATCTGCCGACAGGTAGGTGATACGGGCTCCATCGGCAAGCAGCTTCTGATGTACCGGGTTTTCCTCCGGTTTGCCGCTGCGACTCATGACTACAAAGCGGCGTGCGCCCTGGTCGAACATCCACTGCAGGAGCTGGCTACCCAGTCCTCCGTTTCCTCCTGTTACCAGGTAGTCTTCATAGGGGAAGAAGAGCGGCACTTCAGGGTGCTGGTGGTGGGTCAGCACCACTTTTCCTATATTCTTTCCTTTGGCAAAATGGGCAAATGCCTTTTCTGCTTCTGTTATGGGCCAGTCTGTATGCGGAATGGCCTTTAGTTCCCCTTTAGCCATCCGGTCCAGTACAGCCTGGAATACGCCGCGAATGAGTTGGGGATCTACCTGGGCTATTTCACCAATGTCAAAATTGAAGTAACGGACATCGGGACGCAGCCTCTTTATTTTGTTTATTGTGTCCTGCGTTACCTTGCCTATTTCCAGGAAGCAACCTCCCTGCTCCAGCAGGTCAAGGCTTTTGAACATAAAGTCCCCGGAAAGGCTGTTAAGCACTACACTAACGCCCTTACCATTTGTATCGGCTTTGATCTCTTCGGCAAAATGGAGTGTGCGGGAGTTGTAGATGTGCTCCACGCCTTTGGTCCGCAGGATGTGGTGCTTGGGCTGGCTGGCGGTACCGAATATTTCGGCTCCGGCCAGTTGGGCTACCTGCAAGGCGGAGAGGCCCACGCCACCGGCGGCGGCATGAATCAGCACACGGCTATCCTGGTCTATCTTTGCCAGGTCCACCAGTGCGTACCAAGCGGTAATGAATACAATAGGCAGGGTGGCGGCTTCCTCAAAGGAAAGGGTTTCAGGCTTTTGGAACACAAAGTCTTTGTGAACGATGGTATGGCTGCCAATGCTACCGGGGGCAATGGCTCCGATTACCTCATCACCTGCTTTAATATCTTTTACATTATCCCCCACTGCAGTGACGATACCAGCGCACTCAAAGCCGAATTCGAAGGTATTGTCTTCCTCCTTAGGCATGGGCAGGGCACCGAGGGCGTAGAGAACTTCTTTGAAATTGACGCCGGAAGCCACTACGCGCATAGCGACCTCATCGGGGCCGGGCTTTGCGGGGTTAAAGGACTGCAGGTACAGGTCACTGAAGGCGCCCGGCTCGTCTATCTTGAGCTTGTAGTTACTTTGCAGGTTTTCTTCAGGTGCTTTGGTAGCCTGTAGTCGTTGCCCGTAGATTACGTCATCGGCCAGTAGCAGGCGTTCTTCTTCTGTTTCGTAGCACAGGGCCTTCTGGAGGTTGAGGTAGTTCGGTTCATTTCGGTCTATACCAATAACCTGCGCTTTGAGGCGCGGCTCCTCCTGATTAAGTACGGCGGTGAGGCCGTAAAGCCCGCTTGTGCCTGGGTGGTTTTCACCGGTATGTACTACGAGGCTGAGGGCAGGCAGGTGCTTACCACTGTTTTTGAGCAGGCATTTGGTCAGGGTGAGCAGCATGGTAGTGGCCTGCTGAGCTCCTTCCGCTCCGGTCGTGTCCAGGGTACTGAGATCCAGCATTACCTGGTCGATATTTCCGGCGCTGGCGATGAACTCATGGCAGACGGACTCGTCCAGCAGGTTCACGGGGTAAATGGACTCTCCGAAAGCTGCATTATATGTACTGTGTACAGCCTCCAGGTATTCCAGGCCTTCGTTTTCGAGTGCCTGACGGAGGGGGCTATCGGCCGGGTTTCCGGCGTTGATGAGCAGGGCCGTCTCCGTATTCTTTTTGCTGCCAAATGCCTTGCCGGGTAGTACTTCCCAGCCTCTGCGGTATAGCTTGCTGCGGTCGGCGGCAGGCGTCTTCTGTTCCAGTTTCCGGAAAATGACATTGTCTATGAGGGCGAGGGGTTCATTTTCCTCACTATAGATGTGATAAATGGCGGACAATGTGCTGTTCTGCCCGTTTCGACGTAGTTCGGCATGCACTTTCAGGCGGGGAGGCACGCTGCGCATCAGTTGGAGATTACCGATGAAGACGGGGACAAAGGTTTCGCTATCGGCTTGCTGCAGCAGGCTGGCGCCGGCCAGTTGGAGACAGGCATCCAGCATAGCGGGGTGGAAGGCATAGCGGTCGTACTCCGGAAGCAGGCTTTCGGGGGCCTCTATGCTACCGCTGACTTCATCGCTGCCACAGGTAAAGGATTTTATGCCCTGGTACAGGGGTCCGTAGTGGTAACCAAATCCGGCTAGTTTTTCATAAAGGGCTGTGCCCTCATATCGTTTACCTGAAAGTTGAAGGCGAGTGGAATCGAAACCCGTGGTTGTGATTTCTGATAGTTTATCTATCTGCCCGCTGGCACATAACTTATAGCTCCGGGGGCCGGGGTAGTATATGGAAACCTGGGTGGCTCCGTCTTTTTGCTCACAAACTGATTGGAGACCGGCGTCCTGGTCTTTGGGAACAGTATAGGTATCTGAAAAGGAGATGTTTTTTAGCTGTACAGGGCCCTCTGCGTGTTCCGTACGGGCGGCTGCAAGTAGTAGCTCCACATAGGCCGCACCGGGCACGGTCACTTTTCCCTGAATGCTGTGGTCTTGTATCTGGTCAGCGTTCAGGCGATTCTTTATCAATGTTGTACCCTGGCTCTTCGCATAGGGTAAAACGGCGTCGCAGTATGGGTGAATGGGTGTTTCTTCTGCATTAACGGATACTGTGCGGCCGTCGAGCCAATAGCGCTCGCGGGCAAAAGGGTAGTTAGGCAGGGCCAGTTGACGGTGTGGCTCCTGGTAAATGGTCTGCCAGTTTATGGTAAAGCCGGATTCATACAATTCCGCCAGACGGGTATAGATATCTTCGCCGGTAAGGGAGAAGGTGAGGCCATGTGCAGGAGATGAGTTTACCGCTTCTGTAACCTCTTCGCTGATTACTTTCTTCCAGAAGCTTACTGACATCAACTCGTCAGTAAGGAGGCGGGCTTCTGCTCCTTTACGAACAGGGAGCGAAGGCTTTCGCAGGAGCGGTGCCGTGGTACCGTCGCTTTCCAGGAAGTCGAGGGCTTCTTCCAGGCTAAAGACACCGGCAAAGCAGGCGGCGGCCAGCAGGTGAAAGCCTTCTGCCTGCAAGCTGGCAGGGCTAATACCGATCTGCCGATAGTACCGGACCAGGGCCAGGGTGGCGCAAAACGTGTCGACAGGTTGCCAGGCCTGGTTGTCTTGTATCTTTTCTGTGAAAGAACGGGCAAAACGCGCCTTTACGGGTGGTTCCATGGCCTTCACAATCTCCCGGAAAGCCTTTGACCGGCTAAAAAGGTTTCCTGCTGTCTTACTAACCTCTGCCTGGCTTCCGGTAAGATGCAGTGAAAGAGATTGATCTTTCTTTTCGTTAGAAGGACTTTCCTGCTGCAGGAAGTGCCGGACTTCTTCCAAGCTATTGACGCGAGCGGCTGACCGGTAAGCAAACTGGCTGCGGCCTTTGGTGGTACTGAGGCAAAGGTCATGCAGGGAGGTGTGGGGGTGCGCTGTAAGGTAGTCGGCGTACTGCTGTTTGAGTTGCTGCAGGGCCTCGGGGGTTTTAGCCGATAGGGCAAAAACGTAACCGGGAACTACGGGTGCATCTGTGTGCACTTCTGTTGCTTCGGCCAGCAGGATATGGGCATTGGTGCCGGATACGCCAAAGGAGCTGACGCCTGCATAGCGCCTGTCGGTTCGGGCGTTCCACTCTGTTTCGGCAGTAACGACGCGGAAGGGCAGCCCTTCCCAGTCAATATTTTTGTTGGGGGTGCTAAAGTGCAGGTTGCCGGGAATACGTCCTTTCTGCAAAGCCATTACGGTTTTGATTAGCCCGGCGACACCGGCGGCAGATTCTGCATGACCGATATTGGACTTTACGGCGCCGATGTAGAGTGGCTCGGCGGTGCTGTGGCTGTTGCCGAATACGGCCTGCAAGGCTCTTAGCTCTATGGGATCGCCGAGATTGGTGCCGGTACCGTGGCACTCGATGTAGCCGACCTCTTCGGCTTTCACGCCACTTTTGGTCAGCACATCACTGATAAGGGCAGCCTGGGCCTTCATGTTGGGTACGGTGATGGAGCTGCTGGTGGCATTGTGGTTTACCTGGCTGCCTTTAATCACGGCCAATACGGTATTGCCGTCACGTTGTGCATCACTCAGGCGCTTAAGTACGACTACGCCGCAGCCTTCGCTACGGATATAGCCATCGGCAGCGTCGTCAAAGGTTTTGCAGCGGCCTTCGGGGGAAAGCATGCTGGCCTGGGCGGTGACAATGGAGTTGGTGGGGTTGATGAGGGCATTGACACCTCCTGCGAGAGCCAGCCCGCAGTCGCCGTTTAGCAGGGCCTGAGCGGCCAGGTGTACGGAGGTAAGGGAGGAGGAGCAGGCGGTATCGACGGTGATGGAAGGACCGGCAAAGCCAAAGGTATGGGAGATACGCCCGGAGGCGGCGTTGTGGGCGTTGCCTACGCCATAGAAGGCATTGATCTTCTCACTACCGTGGCGCTCGAGTATGTCACTGAGGTAGTCACTGGTGGTAAGGCCTACGAACACGCCGGTGCGGTGCGGGTCGTGCTCACGGTCAACGGGAATACCGGCATTTTCCAGGGCCTGCCAGGCTGTTTCAAGGAGCATGCGGTGCTGTGGGTCTATGTAGGTAGCCTCACGGGGCGAAATCCCGAAAAAGACAGGGTCAAAACGGTCGATACTGTCTACAAAACCGCCCTGGTCTGTATAGATTTTACCGGCTGCGGGACTGGGGTCGAAGTATCGCTCGCTGCTCCACCGCTCGCCGGGCACGAGGTTTACGCCGTCTTTGCCTTCGCTCAGAAACTGCCAGAACGCTTCAGGGCTATCTATTCCGCCGGGAAAGCGGCAGCCCATGCCTACGATCGCCACAGCCTCCTGTTCGGCCTGGCGGTAGCCCTGTAGTTCGGCTTTCAGCTTCCTGATCTCAATCAGGGCTTTTTTGATGATTGCTTTGTTATCGGTCTTCTCCATTACTGACAGGCTGGGTGTTATTAGTTTTCGCTCAGTTCATCGGCCAGCAGGCGGGCCAGTTCATCTTCAGAGAGGTGATCAAACTCTCCGGTATCCGTTACATTATCCTGTGTTTGGGGGGGGACAGCCTGCAAAACAGTGGTTGTCTCCTCTGCGTCACTCAGTTCTGAAGCCAGGTAGGCGGCCAGTTCGGTAATATTGGCCTGCTCAAACAGCAGGGTATTGGGGAGCTTAAGTCCGGTGTGGTTTTGCAGCTTATTTTTAAGCTCTACGGACATGAGGGAGTCGAGCCCCAACTCAAAGAAGCCGGTCTGTACAGGGGGCAGGGAACCGCCACGGTGGCCGAGAATGGTCTGTACCATTTCCTGTAGCATGGTGCTGAGGTGGGCCTTTCTGTCTGCCTCAAAGTTCAGGGCAGCCAGCTCCTTTCGAAGGGCATTTCCCTGCTTCACTTCTTCCCGACCTTCCTTATTAGTTACCGGGGCCTGTAGTACCCCATTGAAGAGATTAAATGAACGGCTGCTGGCGTATACATCGGCAAATCGTTCCCAATCAGCCTCTACGACTATGGCACCCGGCAGGTCCGCGGTGATGATTTTACCAAGTCTGTCCAGGGCCGCTTCAGGCTGTAGCGGGGTAATGCCGCTTTTGGCCATTTTCTCTTCAAACTCACCGGCTACCATCTGGCTGCCGGCCCAGGGGCCCCAATTAATGGCAATGGCTTTTTTGCCCTGTAGACGGAGGTTATGGCAGAAGGCATCGAGGGCCTGGTTTGCGGCGCTGTAAAGCATCTGCCTGGCACTGCCCCATATGGCGGCTATGGATGAAAAGTGAAGTTGCAGCCCGGCCTTTTCCCCAAAATAGCGATCCAGGTACTGAGCACCGAGTACTTTAGTGTCTACAATGTTCTGAATGGCTTCTGCTGAAGTCTCCGGGGGAGTCAGCTCGGCAGCGACACCGGCTGCGTGGACTATGCCGCGGATGGTGACCCCTTCTTCCCCCAGGCTTTGGGCCAGGTGGCGTACGTCTTCTTCACTTCGCACATCGCAGGTGGCTACCTGAACAGTAGCACCGGCGGCGAGGTGATTTTTGAGGCGTTGGGGTATTAGCGCATCCTGCCTGCGGGTAAGGAGTACAATGTGGCTGGCCCCGGCTTGTGAAAGCCAGACGGCCAGGTGCTGCCCGAGGGAACCAAGACCCCCTGAAATAAGATAGGCACCGTTCGTTTTAAAGGGCTCTTCCGTTAGGGAATGTGCTTTTTCTATACGGTAGAGGTGGCGCTGCTCGCCTTGGAAAGAGATGAATGGCTCGCCTTTTACAGGGCTGCAAATATCTTCTACCAGTTGGGGTAAAACCTGCTTATTAGCTTGCTGGTAGTCGATAATACCGGCAAACTGCTGTGGATAATCAAGGCAAAGGGCTTTGGTTGCTCCCCAAAGCTGGCTGTAGGCCTGGTGAACTTCTGTCCCCTCCACCATAACAGCTCTCTTTGTTACCACTACGGCTTTGTATTGGGGGTTTTCGTCCAAACTCCGGGTCATGGCGGAGAGGCTCAGGAACATCGCCTGGTGCCATTCTGCCCTTTCACGCACGGCCTCATCGCTCAGGGTAAGGATAAACCTGAGTGGTATATTACCGGAAACTTTCTGTGCCAGTAGCTGCTGCCAGCGCTGGTAGGTGGTGTCGTGATCTACGGCTACAAATTCGTTTAGACTTATGGTGTCGACCCTCTCATTTCTGCGGAAAAGGGCGAGCAAAAGGGCCGGGTCTACGGCATCGCCTATGACAAGCCACTGCTCATTCGGAGGGGCTGCGGTGCTTAGCTCACGAGCAGGTGCAGGCTGCCAGTTGGCTGTATACAACATGCTGTCATCTTCAGCGGGTTGATTACCAGACAGGGCCTGGATTTTCTTCAATAGGCTCGGCAATAGGGCCTTTTCTTCAGGAGTAAACGCTCCCTGTGCTTCCAGGCTTGCCAGCAGTGCCTCTGTATCTCCGGAGAAGGCCATGCCTGGCTTTTTGAGCCAATAGGAAGACTCGTTGAAGGGATAAAGCGGCAATGATACATGACGAGAGGGGGTAGTGCCATAATAGGCCTCCCAATTAATGGGCTGGCCTGTTTCATACAGTTTACCTATGGCAGTGGTAAAATCACTCTCCTCTGTGGCTATGCTGCGCAGGCAGGGGATAATTTCTTTAGGCTGATCAGGGAACAGCCGGGCTATCATGGGTAGCAGGACGGCTTTGGGACCAACTTCAACAAATACATTGGTGCCCATCTCCCGAAGGGTTTCTGCTCCACCGACAAAGTTTACGCTCTCTCGAATCTGGCGACTCCAATAGCCGGGAGATTGCATTTCGTCCTGTACCTGGCGGCCTGTTACGGTAGATACGATAGGGTAAAGAGGCTTGTGATAGCTTAGCTTTTGGGCCACGGCATGGAATCTCTCAGCAGCAGGCTCCATCAGGTGGGAGTGGAAGGCATGGCTGACCTTTAGTTGGGTCACTTTCGTACCCAGTGTCTCCAGCTTTGCGGCCAGCTTTTGCAGGGCTTCCTGCTCACCGGATAGCACGACCTGGCGGGTACCATTATGGGCGGCTACGGAGATGGCAGGTTCTCCGATAAGCTCTGCCTTTACCTCTTCCAACGTAGCGGCCACACTGTACATTACGCCGTGGCCGGGGGCTTCGTCCATAAACTTGCCCCGGTGGTATACGAGGTTCAGGGCATCTTCGAGGCTGAAAACGCCGGCGATACAGGCTGCGGCATACTCGCCGATACTGTGGCCCATAAGTACATGGGGGCGCACGCCAAATGAGAGGAGCAAACGGCTGAGGGCATACTCCAGCACAAATAGGGTTATCTGCGCATGGTGGGTATTATTGACCTCCTGATCGCTGGCCGTGGTTAGTATGCCTATGAGGTTATACGCATGCTCTTTCTGCAGGTAGTTGGCGCAATGGTCTACGACTTCCTGGTATACGGGGTATTGCTGATACAGGAGTTGTCCCATACCGAGGTACTGACTGCCCTGACCGGTGTACAGGAAGGCAGTTTTTGACTCTCCTGCAATATTTCCTGTGGCGGGTGCCTCTAGCTTTTCTACCAGTTCGGCTGCATTGTAGCCACTACCGGCCCAGCGGTGGGTAAATTGGCTGCGGCTCAGGTTAGCTGCCTGGCAAATTGCGGCCAGGGGTGCATTTTCGTTCGCCAGCAAAGTAGCGTAGGCGGTTTTCATGGCCTCAAGTGACCCGGCAGAACGGGCTGAGAGGGTGAGTAGAGAAACAGCTTTACCGTCGTCTTCCTTCTCCTGCATTGCTTTTGCGGCAGGGGCTTCTTCGAGGATGATGTGTGCATTGGTTCCGCCAAAGCCAAAGGAGCTGACGCCTGCACGGCGCGGCCCTTGTGCAGGCTTCCAATCAATGGTTTCTCTATTCAGCAACAGCTTTTCGCTGTCTATCTCCATCAGTGGATTAAGGGTATGGAGGTTGCGGTTGCCGGGTAGTTTTTTGTGCTGCAGGCAGAGGGTGGTCTTGATGAGCCCGGCTACGCCTGCGGCGAACTCGAGGTGGCCGATATTGGCCTTGACTGCACCCAGGTGACAGGGGCGCGCGCTATCTTTTCTTAAGGAGCTAAGGGCATTTACTTCTATCGGGTCGCCCAGGCTAGTGCCGGTACCGTGGGTTTCTATGTAGCTCAGGTCGCCAGGGTCTACACCGGCACGGGCGGCTGCCTCCCGGATCACGGCCTGCTGTGAGAGGCCATTGGGGGCGGTAATGCCATTGGTAGTACCGTCCTGGTTAATGGCACTGCCTTTAATGAGGGCATAAATGTGGTTGCCATCCCGCTGTGCATCGCTGAGGCGCTTCAGCAGTACGACGCCGCAGCCTTCTCCACGAACGTAGCCGTTGGCCTCTGCGTCAAAGGTCTTACACTGATGATCGGGGGAGAGCATACCGGCTTCGGTAAAGACGGTATCTAGCGAGTTGTCCAGCAGCAGGTTTACTCCTGCTACCATGGCCATATCGCTCTCCCTGTTCTGCAGGCTGTTTACGCCCAGGTGGGCGGCTACGAGTGAGGAGGAGCAGGCGGTATCTACGGACAGGCTGGGGCCTTTAAGGTCGAACAGGTAGGACAGGCGATTAGCAGCGATACTAAAAGCGCTGCCGGTACCCGTGTAGGCATTCAGGTTAGCCTTGTCAAAGCCACGGTTGTAGTCGTTATTGCCAATACCGACAAATACGCCGGTGCGGCTGTCTTTTACTTTTCCCAGACTAAGGCGCGCATCTTCCAGGGCATGGTAGGCAGTCTGCAGGAGCAGTCGCTGCTGGGGATCCATCTGCCCGGCCTCGCGGGCAGAAATATTGAAGAAAGGCGCATCAAAACCGTCCACTCTATCCAGGTATCCGGCATTTCGGCAGGTATCGTGCAGGGCTTTTCTGGCTTCGGGCATAGGCCGGATGCCGCTTTCGCCCTTGCAGAGCATTTCCCAGAAGGCTTTGGGGGTGCTGCTGGCGGGGAAGTTAAGCCCAATGCCGACTATGGCTATATCTTCCTTATCAATGGCCATCCGGGTGGTAGCCTCTATAGCTTTTTCTTCATAGCCGAGCAGGTACCGCGCGATGGCGTCTATGGTGGGGTGATTGTAAAACAGGGTGGGCGATACGCTGCGGCCGAGGTACTCGCTTATCTCTCCTGAAAGGCCTACGGCGGTGATGGAGGTCATGCCATAGCGATTAAGTACCTCATCAGTTTTTACCTGGTTTTCAGGCACCCTGAGCACAGCGGCTACACGAGCCTTTAGCCAGCCGGTAAAGGAGTGATAAGTTGCCTTATCGGCCACTGTGATGTTTTCATCCGCAGGTTGAATACTGGTCTTCCATTCGTAGAGAAACTTGAGGTCATGATCTTCCTGAGCAATGAGTTGGGCATACAGGTTACGCTGTATCTTGCCGCTGGTGGTTTTGGGCAGATGCCCTGTGGAAAGGATACCGATGTAGCCGGCATTGAGGCCTATTTCCTGCGAAATGATGGTTCGCAGGCTTACGGTAAGCTCTTCAAAATCGGTGTCGATGGCTTCTTTGCGCACTTCGGCCATAAAGGCCAGTTGCTTTTCACCGTCAATGGTGATTTCAAAAGCAGCGGTGCAGTTTTCACGTAGCCGGGTCTCCCTGCTTTCTACGAGCTCCTCAATGTCCTTGGGGAAGTAGTTAAGGCCGTTGATAATGATGAGTTCTTTGCAGCGGCCGGTGACAAAGAGTTCGCCGCCGTTGAGGAAACCGAGGTCACCGGTGCGCAGGAAGCCTTGCTCCTCGCCTTTAATCCCTGCGTTAAAAGTATTCTCCGAGTCACGGTTCCAGTATCCGTCTGCCATACTGGGACCGCGAAACCATATCTCTCCAATCTCATTTTCGGCGCATTCGGTGAGGGTATCGCGGTTTATGATACGTATTTCGTGTCCGGCCACGCTTACGCCGCAACTGATAACGGGCACGCCACCCTCGACATCTGCTACCTGATTACGCTTTAGCAATTCCTGGTCTGCATGGATGATACGGGGCACGGCACCCCTCTCGCCGCCACTGATGAGCAGGGTGGCTTCGGCCATCCCGTAACCGGGATAGAAAGCGCCGGGCTGAAAGCCATGATCTTTAAAGGCCTGACAAAAGGCCTGGTAGGTATCTACCTTTACGGGTTCGGCTCCGCAAAAGGCCTGTTTCCAGCAACTGAGGTCGAGTGCTTCATCCCTGGCCTGTATACGCTCGGCACAAAGGGCATAGGCAAAGTTGGGGGCGCCGGACATGGTAGCGCGGTACTTATCTATGGCCCGCACCCAGCGCAGTGGGTTCTGCACAAAGGCCATGGGGGGAAAGAGCACGCATTTGTTGCCATTGAATATGGTCTGGAACACAATGGCGATGATGCCCATGTCATGGAAGAAGGGCAGCCAACTCAGGATGACCTCATCCTGGGTAATGCTGAAGCTGTCGCGGATGGCCTGCAGGTTGGCGAGCAGGCTGCGGTGGGTCACGCGCACGCCCTTGGGATTACTGGTGGAGCCGGAGGTATATTGCAGGAAAGCTACCTTTTGGGGGTCATAGGCCACCAGCTCATGGTGAGCGGCATTTTCCTCTCCGATATCTTCAATAAATATAAAGTCAATATGGCCTAACTCATTGCCATACTTACGCATGATGGCCCGGTGTATCTTCTTATTAGTAAGGATACGGGTGGTACCTGCATCTTCTACGACGTGAAGGCATTTGCTGAGGGTACGGGCATTATTGATGGGGTGCAGGGGAATGGAAATGACACCCGCATATAGCGCGCCCATTACAGCGTAAATGAAGGTGAGGTCATTAGGCAGGAGCAGGATGACCCGGTCGTCTGCAATGAAGTTTTTGCGGAAGTAACCCGAGAAAATCTTAGCCTTAGCGCCTAATCCATCAAACGTGATAGATATTTTTTCATTTTCTCCATCTTCCAGAAAGACAAAAGCTGTCGTATTTGATTTTTCATTACACTGCCTTTCCAGACAGAAATGAAAATTATCAATCTTCATGAGCAAGCAGGGGGTGTTTAGTTTTTCGGCTGCAAAGAAACACTTTTCTTACCTCATAGCAAAGCTGTTAGATGATGAAAAACCATAAACTTAATAATCAGGTAATACTATCACTGGCGGGCTAAAAAATGAGGGTAAACACCTATAAACCAATTATTTCAAAATTCAAAAAACAAATATTTTTATTTAGATGGTGAAAGAAAGTTTAATCTAATTAATAAATAAAAATACTGCTTTACTCGTATATGTCACTACACGATTTCACAACCTACTGGCAGGGAATAGATTACAAAAGCCTGCGTCAACCGAAAATAGGATTCATTGTATTTAACGTTATAACACCATTCCATTTATTCAATAATCGCATAACTTTTGCCATAGGGTAAGAAGGTGGCTGGGCTTATAGGGAAAAGGAATTTTGGGGCTGCCATGTGGAAATGGGGCGGTAAATTTGAGGCGACCTTTCTGTGGTTAGGTGCCTGTTCTTTATTTGTTTCGGGAGGTAAGGAGACGCGATGAATGGCGTCTCTACAGGACGTACATGACTGGCATTTTCAACTTTTGATGGGGAAGGCACAATGAGGAGATCATATAGGAAGGTTTAGGCGGTAGATGTAAGTAGCTAAAAAATAGATATTAGCCATTCCCCATCAGTCGGCAGATTGATGGGGGCGGTTCAAAAAAACCACAGCATTTTTTAAAATTTCTCCGAAAGTCAGACCTCTTAAATCAGGACGGGAATTGTGGTGCTTAGCTTGTAGGCCGGGCTTGCAGACGGGCGGCTGATGAGCATTTTTTGGGTTTTGTGACCCTTCCCTGATTTCTTGCCAGACGGAACAAGGCGCGATGAATCGCGCCTCTACAGGCAGGGGTGATTTAGCTTGCGGCTATGGACAGCTGTGCGGGTAATGCAAAATGTCTGGACCACCGGAGGGCGGATGGGACAACCCCGCGGGTTTAGTGTGGGGATGATGGGTTAGGTTTTAGCGATCCCAACAGCATCTCTCACCGATGGGGGCCCCGTCATACGACGGGGACTGGTGCTATTTGGGTATGGATAATGGACACTAATTATCCACTAGCCATTATCTTTTCAAAGAACCTCTATTCTCGCTTTTAGCTGCCTCACTTCTGCCTCCATAAGCAGTAGTTTGTAGCCTGGGGGTATGCGGATGGCTTTTTTGCGGAGCAGGGCCAGGTGGCTGGCGGCCTCGTGTTGTGTTTTACGGGCTGTAGCCAGCAGGGCGGGGGGAGCATTATTCTGTTGGAGGTGACTGGTAATCTCCTGTGCTTCACTGAGTATTTGCAGGGCATTTGTCTCTGCCAGGTCATGCATATAGCGCTGGGCCTGTAGCCTTTGCAGGGCTTTTTCTTTCAGGTAGAGGGTGGCCTTCAGCTTGTTACGCAGCTCGCTTTGGCGAAAGCGGGCGACCTGCAGGTCTGCGGGTTTAAACCTGATGGCGGGGCGGTTGGCCGGGGTGGTTTTGTTTGATTCCTGCTGCCGGGTATGGTGTGCTGCCCTTTGGGTGAGCAGGTGCATGGAGAGGCCGGTCAGGCGCGCAAGGCCCATCATGGTACCTCTGTGGGGGCAATGCCTGCCGCTTTCTATCTTACTTATGGTGCTTTGGTGTACGAGAAGGCGCTCGGCCATCTCCCTCTGGTTCAGGCCCATGCTCTGTCGGGCGTATTTGAAAAGGCTGGGGTAGTGTAACGTTTTCATGTTCGGTCTTTAAGGTTCGGTTAAAGAGTGTAAAGGCAATGTCGCATGAGTAAGGGAAATTTTAAAACTATATGCATGTTTTGTGAATGGCTCTTGTGCCTTAACACCTCTCTTGTGAAGTGTGCTATATACTGCTGAAGTAAATTCCCCCAGCCAGGTAAGTAATCCGCTTATATCGTTGTGCATTAGTGTAGGGTTGTCTCCTATTTGCGTACTGGTTCTATTGTGCAAAATTATCCGGTGACAGTACCATGGGAGCTATGATGAAAGGGAGGCCGTTTTTACGGCTGTGGGTGAAGGTATGGGTGTGTATGCTCTGCCTGTGGGGGGTATTTGGGCAGGCCGCTGCCCAGTCCGCCGTGCAGGCCAGCCTGCAAATCTTTCCGCCCAACAGCGTCTACCTGAGCCACTACGGCCAGCCCGGCAGCCTGCAGGTGCAGCTCCTGCTGCGCGACCTTAGTGAGCCCAGCTACCCGGTGCAGCTCCGCTGGAGCATCGAAGGCCCCGGCATACGGCTCAGCACCCGACAGGGCTACCAGGGCAATGTCATCACCCTGCAGGGCGGCATGCCCCGCCTGCTCTCCGCCCCCGAGCTGGCTGGTGGCCTCTCTGCCGACGCATTAGACTTCAGCGGCTATGACCGCAGTCGCTTCCTCCAAAGCGGCGGCCAGCTCCCCGAAGGCTTCTACCGCTTCACGGTACAGGCCTACGACTTCCGCCGGCCCGATGTCCCCCTTTCTGCTCCTGCTACTGCCACCGCCTGGCTCGTCCTGGCCGATCCGCCCCTGCTCAACCTGCCCGCCTGCAATAGCCAGGTCACCTGCCCACCCGGCCAGCCTTTGCTCTTCCAGTGGACCCCCATGCACCGGGGTAGCGGCCTTAGCGGCATCGCCTACGAATTCACCCTGGTAGAAGTGCGCGGTGGCCTGCCACCCGAAGAGGCGATGCGCAGCCTGCCTCCTCTCTACCAGACCGTCACCCGCCAGACCAGCCTCCCCTACGGCCTCGAGCTACCGCCCCTGCAGGAAGGCCTTACCTATGCCTGGCGGGTTAGGGCGCAGTTAAATGACCAATCCGGCTTTGTACTAACCGGTTCCCCGGAAGAGGTTTTCAAAAACCAGGGCTACAGCCGGGTCTGCGCCTTCGTACCTGGCACCCCCGTAGCCGACCTGCCTCCCCTCAGCGACCTCAGCGCCGAGGCCCTCAGCCACGTCCACGCCAGGTTCTCCTTTGCCGGCTACCACAGAGACAACCGGCGTCGCCAGGCCACCACCTACCGGCTGCAGTACCGCCCTACCCACCAGCCCGACTGGCCCTGGCACAGCGTCGATATCACCGACACGGTCTTCATCGCCCGGGAGCTGGCTCCCGGCACCCCCTACGAAGTAAAGGCCGGCGTGGTGCGCAACGGCATCGCCAGCCAATGGAGCCCGGTCACCGCCTTTACCACCCAGACCCCACCTGAGCAGGCCTGCTATGATGATGAAGGCCCCCTGCCCGAAATCACCAACCGGGAGCCCCTGCCCAATGCCCTTGTCGGTGACCAGATCGCTGTAGGCAAGTTCACCATGCGCCTGCAGGAAGTCCGCGGTGGCGACGGTGTGTTCAGCGGAAGAGGCACCATCTACGTCCCCTGGATGGGCCTTACCCTTCCTGTACAGTTCGACCGCATCGCCATCAATACCGACTACCGGATGACCGACGGGCTCGTCCATGCCCTCAGCAAGCCCCTCGATGAGTGGCGGGAAGGCATAGAAGAATTTTGGGAAGACCGGCAGCAACTGGCCGATACCACCATCACCGTCTCCGGCTACCTTGAAGCCGTCACCCTGAAAGAACCGGCCGAAGGCAATAACGAAGCGACCACCGACTCACGCACCTACGTTGTCACCCTCGCCAGCGGTGAGACCCTCGAGATCCAGCAGCCCGCCGGCCAGAGTGTGGCCGTTACCGACAGCCAGGGCCGCACCATCGTGATCGATGAGGAAGGCCGCATAGGCCCCATCATCGAGCCGGAGGCAGAGACTACTGTACTCGCCACTGGTGACCGCATCAGCCAGCCCGTCTACTTCACAGCCTACGAGCACCAGCACTACGGCTTCGATACCCAACTGCATGACGCCTACGCTGAGCACTACGAAAGCCTTCCCCTTAGTGAAGGAACAGATACCTATCCCATCGCCTGGAAGGCCCTGGCCACCGGGCAGACCGACAGAGTCACCCTACAGGGTGATACAACTAATCTTAAGCTCTACACAGAAACAGGCCAGCCCGTACCCATCCTCGAAAAGACCGATGATGAGCACTACACCCTGCTACTCACCGGCCAGGGCGATAAAGAAGAAGGCTACCTGCAGGCCATACGCACCAATGCTGAAGACAGCACTGAGAGCCTCAGTGGGAAACTCAATACGGTAAGCTACGCCCCCGAGCACTTCACCCTGAAGGTAGTGCCCGTCAACGGGGCCGGCTACATGAAGCCCGACAGTGGGACAGACATCTTAAAAGCCCTGAAAGCCACCTATGGCCCCGCCGTAGTCAACTGGACCGTCACTTACGAGAAAGCCTTTACCGCCGACTACGACACCGATGGAGACGGCGCCCTGGACGACGGGAATACCGGCATGCTCTCCAACTACACCCCTGAGATGAGAAAGCTCATCAGGCGCTATGAGCAGGCGCATAAGACAGCAGAAGGCACCTACTACCTCTTCCTGGTCCACACCCCCAAAAGCGCCATAGACGAAGACGGAACGCACAACGCCAGGGCCGGCTTTATGCCCTACAAGCGCCAGTTCGGCTTCATCTTCACCTCCCGCATCGGTAACCCCGACCACTTCGACAAGACCATCGCCCACGAGCTCGGCCACGGCGCCTTCCGGCTCCAGCACACCTTCGTGGAGACTCCCGCACTGGAGGAGTGGGCCACAGACAACCTGATGGACTACACCTTTTTCGGTACCGAGCTGCACAAACACCAGTGGGACCTCATCCACAACCCCCGACCCGTATGGGGCCTGCTCACCGGGGATGAGGAGGTGGCGATGAGTGACTACGCCCGTATCAACGCCCTGCTTGACTTTATCAGAGAGAATAAAGGAAACGCCACCCCTTATAAAAAGCTTGATTTTTACACCGGTCACTCGTGGAGCGATGTCGTACAACTTGCCGACTACGAGGGAGAACAGCTCCGCCTGTACGTCGAGCTGTCCGATAATGGCGTGCTGGACCTGGTCCATCCGGATGACATTTACCTCAAAACAGGTCTTTCCGTTGACCCCGAACGCCATACCCACACCGGCTTTTACCTCGACATACCCTACGCAGATAAAGAAGGCACCGCCATTCGCCTGTGGGCTTACACCTTTCAGGAATTTGAAAAGCTGCTCCATAGGATAGGGTTTCACATTCCCTCTATCGCTCATCCATATTATCTGGACATCTACAAGCAAGCGATAACCAATGCGGATGGCGACTGTGACAAGCTTGATGTCATCTACGAAACCATTCCCCCTTTCGTCGCCTCCGAATTACCGGATGAAAGTCTGTACCAGGCATTAATCTCTTTATCAGGCTGCATAATGGACGATGGCCTCTATGTAAACGGCACCAATGAAGAGATAGCTGTCATAAACATTCTGAAAGCCTATAGTGACAAGCAGTCCCTCTACCAGACCCTGTATGACCACCCCGGCCTGGTCCATGACCTTTATGCCGGCCTGGATGGCGAAGACCTCAGCACCTTCGTCAACATCCTTTGGGAGCTAACCAATCGCTTTGGTCCGGGGCAGACTGAGCACTTTATCCGCTTAGGTGAAGTGCCTGCGGAGATATATGAAGTAAACCCTGCCCACAGAGGCCTCGCCTATGTACTGGTAGAAGGCAGCCGGTTTAACAGCCAGAACCACCTCGGCTTGTACGCCTGCCTGGGCAGGCGTAACTTCGGTACCAGCGTCCAATGCTCGAAAGAGCAGCCCGGCATAACCGATGTAAACCCCCTCGACCTGGTGAAGCTGCATACCGGCAGCCAGGAAGAGGTACTACTGGTCCCCGCCCTGTTCGTGTACTACCATGGCACCCAAAGCAACCGGGAGCACCTGATGGACGTGATCAGCACCGGCTCTAACCTGTTAGGCCTTGGCGCCGCTTCTAAAATACTGCTCACCCGCGGAGCGCCGGCTCTCTTACGCATGCTCGCCGTCATGGAGATAGGAAAGCTGGCCCTGGACGAAGCGATGGAGCGGTCTGATGTCCGGCAGGCCATTCGAGATGAAGGGGGTGAGTGGTTTGTGGATAATTACTACTGGATCAGTATCACTGTAGACCTGACCGTTTTCAGTGCGGATGTGCTGACTGATTTAGTGACGAATGGCCGTAAGGCCAGCAAGGCCCTGCGCGCACAGGGAGAAACCCAGGCCGCGGACAAGCTGGATGAGGTCATCGAACAGGCTGAAGAGGCGAAGAAAGTGAGAGGGGAATCCATGATTCCTGAGGCCCTTTTTGCTGGCTACCCCCACCTGAACAGCATTCGTAGCCAGGAGCTGATAGCCAAAATCCAAGGTCTGAACCTCGATGGCACGACCTTGTCTAAACTGGACGAAACCCTTTCAGATGCCAGCCTTTTGGCTAAATTTGAAGCCGAACCGGGGTTGGTCAACGCTTGGAAGGCTGTCGGGAAACATGTTGATTTAAGGACGAATACCAAGTTTTTAGAGAATATATCTGGTTACAGTGATGACCTACTCAAGCGGTTGGATGATGATTTGCTGAACCCGAAATGGGCAGATGAATTAAAGACACTGTTTAAAGAAAGTCCGGACGATGTAACCAATGTCTGGAAGCAGTTGAAAGATGACCCTTCTTATGCCTGGGAGATTAGTAAGACAGGAGATGCTAGGTGGCAGAAGTGGAGCCAGCGAGAATTTTTTAAGGATGTTACTGCTTTAGGAAAAAAATTTGAAGCTGAAACAGTACTGAATGCCCTTAAAAACAGGACTTCTCAGTGGTATGGTTCATTGAAAAACAAAGTTTCAACAGACTTTGGAAAGAATCTGGATGATTACGATATGTTCTCCCAAGTTCAGCTGAAATATGATGGAGATAAATATTTTGTAGCGGATCAGGTTTTTGTGAAGTATGACGATTTTGGAGACATAGAAGACATTATTGTGATCGAAAATAAATTGAAGTCATCGACCAATTTTACTACACCTCAAAGTAATGCTTTATCAAAGTCTAGTTATGGGGTGAGAAATGTTAGTAAACAGTCAGAGTTTGGATCTGGAGAAATATTAGAACAAACTGATGAGCTGAATTTTGATGGAGAAATCAAGTGGTACAAGGTGTATGACTCAGATAGTGGAGATGTAATTTCTGGAATTGATAAGCTTTAATCTATGGTATATTTAAAAAAGGATTTTTTAAATCATATTAACAGTGTTAAACCAGAAGGCTTTCGCATTTTAGATGGACATGCAATTTTTCAAAAAAAAGAATCAAATAGGGAGCTACAAATTCATTTAGCTACACGAGAATATTTTCCACATGGGGCATACATTTTTGGATCAATGGGAAATATAATTTTTGAAGAAGTAGAAAAAGAGCTTATACCTTTATACCGAGCAGAAAGGGTTAAAAACTCTAGTAATTACACAATTAAAAACAGTTTGGTAAATATTGAAGGTATTGACTACAAGCTGTTAGATCAAGAGATTAATAACGATAGCACCTTTGCCAAAATATCAGGAGAACTTCAAAAGCTGATTGCCGCAGCTTTGGCTTTCTTCGACCAATATAACACCATAGAAGAAGTTGCCAATCTATTGGCGGACAAAGAGCCAAAAGAAATAGTGCCATTTATACAAGGTGCTATTTTACTCCCTAAGGCCATTTTGATATTGAAACTTGCCGGTCATCCCAAATTTCAAGAGAAAAGAGATGAGTTTTATGAGTTGATAAAAAAACAAGCGGCTAAAAAAGAACAAGCGCAGGCTCATCTTAAGGTTTTTGAAAAACTCTTTATCAAATGAGATTCTGCACAAATCTATATTTCATTCTTGTATTTCTTGGCTTGTTTCTACCGACAGTACAGGCTGAACGAGTATACGTTTCTAATCTTGACGTTTTATCTATCGGTCAAGTTAGGCAACAGTAGATGCTGAAGAAGCTGACTGGCTTGAATTACATCATTTAAAAGACGATAAGTCTGAACGTATTGATTTTTCTAATAAAGAATGCATTGAAAGTTGCGCTAATAAATTCTCTGAAAGTTTCTGCTTTTATCTTTCGAGTGATTTGCTCAATCTTATTTCGGTATCTAAATCACTAATACAAAAATTAGAGATTAATCAATTTCGAAAAGGATCAGCCATCTGGAAAAATGTGGGTAAAAAAAGATGTGTTTGTAGGTCATCCAGACTTGGTTGAGGCGTGGAAGAAACTGAACGAATAAGGTTTCTCACAAGCGGCAAGACGGAATATTGACAACCTGAAACAATGCAGTATCATTGATCAGTATGCCGATGATATTGCCAATGCATCCAATGCCAGAAAGGGTAATTTTGGAGAAATAGGAGCGGATTTGGATTTGAATGGTAAAGGCTATGAATCATTACAGCCAAGAATTACAGATATAGACGCTCCTAGTCATAATGGGATTGATGGGGTTTACAGAAAGAATGGAGAGTATTTTATAGTAGAAGGAAAATATACGGGTTCAGCATCTTTGAATTCGGCAGATGCTGCCACTGGTTTGGCCAGGCAAATGAGTGATGAATGGATTTTTTCAGATAATAGACTTGTTAATGCCGTTGGTGATGAGTTAGCGAGAGATATTGAGCTATTTGGTTACAAAAAGATTTTAGCCAAAGTGGCTCCTGATGGTTCAGTAACTTACCGGCTAATTGATGAATATGGATATGTAATTCGAGGAACTGCTGGAGATTTTACCCCATGATTATGAGAGATCAAATTAAGGATAAAAGCTATTTTGTTACTTTTTTAAGTAAGCTTGAGAATTTAGATAGACAAACTGAAGAAAAAATTGCTAGTGGTAGTGTGAAGCCTGATAGAGTTTTACCGGCTAGACTATCAATGATTAATAGCCTGATTCGAAGGATTAGTGCCAAGTATTCATCAGGAATGTCACCGGATCAATTATTGAAAGAGTATTTTGAAGCTACCGACCTAATTTCTACCTATTGGCCAGGCAACTGTAAATTTATAGGTAAGAAAAGGGAAATCTTAGATCAATATTCTTTAGGAAATTATGATACAATGCTGTGGATGTTTTCTTTAGGCTACTTGTTGGATGTTTCCATAGTGCAATTTGAAAAGTTGGTGAATGTTATTGATCAAGATCAGGTAAAGGATAAGCTATTTGAGTTTATCACATCAGCGAAAATTCCGAACCGCCCTAAGTTAAAGGAAGAGAGCTATAAACATGGCTGGAAGCTCTTTGGCAAACTGCGAGAAGCCACGGAAACCGAAGATAAAGCCAAAGCTGAATCTCTTATTAAGGCGTTCTTAGAAAAAGACTGGTACAAAGAGCATAAGAATGCCGGCTGGTATGACAACCATAAAGGCAAACATGATACCTACAGTGGCTATTGGTGTTTTGAAGCAGCAGCAGTTACTTGCATCAAGGGATTAGATGATAGCACCTACAGAGATCAGCAGTACTATCCCAAGGACTTGGCAGATTATTACCGAGCAAATCACTAGACTTTCGGTGCATACCGTGCATCCCTTCGGCCTAGGGCGTATTGTATTTTATCCTAATGTTTAATAGGTAGTAATTCATGCGGTTGACTTTGTAATCTGGTGGTTTTCTGAGGGTCTCAGTGAGCCATTCCAGCGGGTTAATGTCATTGAGCTTGCATGTGCCGAACAGATTGTACATTATGGCCGCCTGTACGTCGAGCTGTCCGATAATGGCGTGCTTGACCTGGCCTATCCGGATGACATTTACCTCAAAACAGGCCTTTCCGTTGACCCCGAACGCCAGACCCACACCGGCTTTTACCTCGACATACCCTACGCCGATAAAGAAGGCACCGCCATTCGCCTGTGGGCTTACACTTTTGAAGATTTTGAAAAGCTGCTCCACAGGATAGGGTTTCACATTCCCTCTATCGCTCATCCATATTATCTGGACATCTACAAGCAAGCAATAACCAATGCGGATGGCGACTGTGACAAGCTTGATGTCATCTACGAAACCATTCCCCCTTTCGTCGCCTCCGAATTACCGGATGAAAGCCTGTATCAGGCATTAATCTCTTTATCAGGCTGCATAATGGACGATGGCCTCTATGTAAACGGCACCAATGAAGAGATAGCCGTCATTAACATCCTTAAGGCCTATAGTGACAAGCAGGCGTTATACCAGACCCTGCATGACCACCCCGGCCTGGTCCATGACCTTTATGCCGGCCTGGATGGGGAAGACCTCAGCACCTTCGTCAACATCCTTTGGGAGCTAACCAATCGCTTTGGTCCCGGGCAGACTGAGCACTTTATCCGCTTAGGTGAAGTGCCTGCGGAGATATATGAAGTAAACCCTGCCCACAGAGGCCTCGCCTATGTACTGGTAGAAGGCAGCCGGTTTAACAGCCGGAACCACCTTGGCCTGTACGCCTGCCTGGGCAGGCGTAACTTCGGCACCAGCGTCCAATGCTCGAAAGAGCAGCCTGGTATAACCGATGTAAACCCCCTTGACCTGGTGAAGCTGCATACCGGCAGCCAGGAAGAAGTACTACTGGTTCCCGCCCTCTTCGTCTACTATCATGGCACCCAAAGCAACCGTGAACACCTGATGGAAGTAATCAGCACCGGCTCTAACCTATTGGGCCTTGGCGCTGCTTCTAAAATACTGCTAACGCGCGGGGCGCCGGCTCTCTTACGTATGCTCGCCGTCATGGAGATAGGAAAGCTGGCCTTGGACGAAGCGATGGAACGGCCTGACATTCAGCAGGCCATCCGGAACGTTGGAGAATTGTATGATATGTTTTTGAGACTGGCTGAGATAAGCAAATGAGCCAACCGTTCTTGCAGGGAGTATCGAAAGACTCTCTACCTCAGACTGTTTCATAAAGTGTGTCATCAAGTAGTAAAGTAACTAACTATAAGACAGGATGAAGGATATGAAAGAAGGGTTCGATAACGAGTGATTCAACCAACAGGCTTGCGAGAAGCTGCGAGGCTGTGGACGATTTGCATGAGTTTGTCACCAGTTGGGAAGACATGCTTAGCCTGTATTTCCAGGTTGAAAATCAGATCAATGACTACCTTACCACACTCACCTCTCAGACACCTGCTGCCTATTATGAGCAGGGACGCTTGGTGATTCCTGTAGCCACCATAGCCCTCGAAGGCGTAACTCTGCTATCCAAATCAGCCAGGGTGAAAGCCATCCTGCGGTATATGGATGAGTTAAAAGCTCAGGGTAGTAGCAAGTGGGCAACATTTACTGATAAGCTGGACTTTCAGTTACTCAAAAAGCAACTTGCCAATAGAGGATTTGATCAGGCTACACTTGCCAGGCTGGAGAGAGGCATTGAAGGAACGGATTTGCTTCGTCATTTTAAGGACAATCCGGAACTGGCTGATGCCTGGAGGGTGCTGGACGATGCTAATTCGCCGTTGAAGGCTGAAATTGATGAGTTGAATGATGTCTCCAGGTATTTGGATGACATTGAAGATTTTGGAGGTTACGATAATTGGAACAGAATTCTAAGGGGTTCTGTCAACAATGGAGAGGAGCTTATCTATAGACTATCTAAAATAGATGCTCCAAAACCAGTTATTTACAGTGGTGATTTATATAGAATAGTGGATAATGGTCTGGATCCCTTACATACGCACTATATTCCTAGGGGTAAATCTCACAGATATAGTCAGCCTGGGGAAGATGCCCTTTATTTCAGTTCCTCAAAAGAAGGTAATACACAGGAACTAACCCATTGGGGAAAAGAAATTGAAGGAAATACTACCACCTTTTTATATAGAAATATTGATGCAGAAGGCTTGCTTGATCTTACAAATCCAAAAGTAAGGAAACAGCTTGGTATTAGCTTAGATCAAATTACAAATGAATCGTACGAGTTTTCTCATATATTAGGATCATGGAGCCAGAGGAGATATAAAGGCATCATTGCTCCATCTGCAAGAGGAGTGAGTGACAACTTATACTTTGTGAACATTGTGATATTTAATTCAGGAACAGCAAATGGGTTTATAAAAGGCAAAGAGCTGATTAAAATAGTAAATTAATGAGTGAACTATGGCTATTCTTCCGGCAGGATTATTGGGAAAAATTCCAAAAGGATGTAGTAGAGAATGAGTTACCTAAACATCTTGATTTTCTGAATGAGCTTGAAAAAGTTTCACCTTTTGATGAAGATATTAATAGGGCTTTAGCAAGTCTGTCATCCTACATGTTTAAAGGAGAAATTACAAATTTTAAAAAGTGGCTAGTTAAAGGAATTCCAGCATTGGGGGGGAAAAGTCCTCAAGAAGTAAGTCAAGACATAAATGGAATGGATTGGATACGAGAATTTATTTTGAGAACTCCATAGCTTATGAAAACATACTCTAAGCAGTAGATGATCTCTACGAGTTTGTCACTAACTGGCAGGAAATGCTTGACCTCCAGGGAATATTTCACAAAATGTGTCAAAGGCTTTCACAGTTGTAGGCCTTACAGTTGTTAGAGGAGTTGCTAAAGTCAGGTTGGGTTCAGTCAAGACTGGCCGTGCCATAGAAGTTCTGTGTAATACTCCCCAAAATTAAGACCATCGGTTAAGATGAGAATTTTAAGATAAGCCGCGAGGTGTTTGACAAGCTTCAAACCTAGAAATAAAACCTGTTTCAATCTTTATTGTGGTGGAACCGGGCTTGCGTTCAAGTAGCTCACGAAGGTTTGGGATCAATTAATAGCCGAAAAAACGAATCAAGTTTTAATCCTTTTTGTATTGGACCGGAACCCCGAACGATTTGCTCATTAAGCCCTCAGCCGGTCTATCACACCTGTAAGTGCATTTATACTCTCAGGCATACTAAGATGAGGACTTATGATAAAAAGCAAGCCTTTTACTAGTTAAAGGCTTCCCTATTCTATTCTCTACAATCTGGCGAGAATATAGCCCCGGACTCCTTATGCAAAGTGGCTATCGGCTTAAAAACAGGCATTTGCTGCAACCCTTTAATCAGGAGCTAACGCTTTCATTTTGCTATGCAGGGATTTTGACATGAGCCTGAGGGGTGTGCTAGTGTGAAGGTGGTAGTGGTGCCGGCTAGCTTGTGGAAATTGAGTGTGTGAACAGGGGGACTCTGGAGATGATTGGTATTTCACATTTTATCCTGGAAGGCACATGGGGGGATCATATAGGGAGGTTTAGAGGGGAGATGAAGGGCGCTGCTGACTGTTTCCTGAAATAGTTATAAACAGGCGTGCCTATAGGTCAGGTGCTTTTGCTTAAAGGATACCCACGGGATACCCACAGGATGGGCACAGGGTAGAAAAAGGGCTGATATAAAATATATTATACTTTCCGGTGCCCGGGGCTTGGCTGTGTACTTATGGGATATGCTGATAATCTTACCTGACTTAAGGGGGTATTGAATAGCGCCCTAATTTTGAGGGATATATACTGAAAAATGAACGCTCCCTAAGAATGGCAATCATAGAGAATAACCCGTGGATAGAAGGCGCCCGAGGCATGGTACGCGGTGCAATTGTGTACCGGCAGCGGGCGGGTAGGACGATTGTGTCTGCCCGACCGGTAAAATCATCGAAACCTCTGAGTGAAAAGCAAAAGGCGCATCACAGACGGTTCAGGGAGGCCACGGCGTATAGCAAGCGGGTGAAGGAGGATGCGGGGCTCTTTGCGAAGTATGAGGCGGCAGCGGGGGGCTTTATTTCCTGGCAAAACCTGGCGGTGAGGGACTATATGCATGCTCCGGTGGTGGAAAAGGTGGTAGCAGAGGGGTTTACAGGACTGGCGGGTGAGGCGCTGGAGGTGTATGCGTCTGATGACTTTGGCATTTGTTCTGTGACGGTAACGGTGATGGATGGAAGGGGGGCAGTATGGGAAAAGGGCGAATGTGATGAGTTGATAGCCAACAAGATGTATGCTTATGTATTGGGTGCTGATGTGGATCTGATAAATGGGGGTTACGTACTTGTGGAAGCGGCGGACGCGGCGGGAAATGTGACGGTATATAAGGAGGAAATAGTGGCAGGGGGTGATGAGGTTGGACTGCGTTCACCGGCTTCTGTGCATAACGCGCGATGGACGGGGGAGCCGGGTGGCTACGGGACTCATGGTTATCCGGGCTTTAACGGGGCACCATGGGTAGGCTCAGATGGGGCTTCGAAGCGGGCCTTAGGAGGGAGATGTGGAGACTGTGTGCCGAAAGGCTACGCCGCCGCCGGCAGGAGGCCACAAAGGCAGGGTCCGGATGAAAGGATAAAGACAACCGCCCGAGGGGGTTGATATGAGCCTGGTGAAGGGGTGATGGCTGGAAAATGCGCTGGCTACAGGTTTAACATTACAGCGCCGGCTGGGGCTCCGCGGTGTATAGGAATAGCTACGCTGCACACTCTGCCTTCAGTGATGGGCGACCGACTGCCTTGAGCGTGTACAATGACTGGGTTCCCTATTGCAGAAACCAGACACAAAACCATCTATTGTAATATTTGCCTTAAAAACACCTCAAATGGAGAAAAGAGAAGGGACAGGAAAGCGACGAGGATAAAAAAAATCGGGAATAGCGTCCTTAAACGTCTATTCCCGATAGTACCAAAGGTGGGAATCGAACCCACACTCCCGAAGGAACACGATTTTGAGTCGTGCGCGTCTACCAATTCCGCCACTTTGGCATAAGCAGGTGGCAAATATCTTTAAAACCCTTCATATAAGCAACCGCCAGACGGAAATAGAAACTTTAGAGATCAAAAATTAATCCGTAGTCTTGGAGTTGGCTATGGGCCAAAACGCTTAAACCTGCTCTAAAACGCTTTATAACATGAACCTGACAAGAATCACCAATATCGGAACTAACGAGGGGCTTCCGGATTATCTCAATAATAAAATTCGCCTGTCTAATGGGATCGCTCTTCTTATCATTGGGATAGTAGCGCTTCCCTTCGTAGGGATTTCCCTTATTCACTTCCCTGGTCTTACGTGGATACCGGTAGCGGGTGGGGTGGTTTGTGCTGCTGCTATGGCTATGAATGCCGTGGGCCTTCCTGTGGGCAGCCGCTTTCTGCTTAGCATTTTGCCGGTGATACTGGCTACGGTGTACCATGCTTATCTTATCCCGCAAGGGGAAAAGGCTGAGCCAAGTATTATGATGATCATGGTTTCCTTTACTTTTCTTCCTCTGGTACTGTTTGACCTGCGCGAGCGTATACCTCTTATACTGAGTACTGTTATAGCTGCATCCTGTGTACTGGGGATACAGCAGGTAATAGATACACTGGAAACTGATCTGGATATAACTGTACTGAGGGAGGGATATCTGAACCCGTTGAGTATGGTACTGGGTCTGGCTATAGGGCTGTCGCTGGTGGTACTGATGTCTATAATCAATAAACGCTCTGAGGACCGTATTAATACGCTGATAGGTGATATGAACCGGCGCAACCGGGAGCTTGAAGAAAGTGAAGATGACATGAAAAAGAACCTTACGGCACTGCAGGAGGCTCGTGAGGTGGAAAAGCAGCGTAGCTGGGCTTCGGAGGGGCTGGCCCTTCTATCGGGTATCTGGAGGGATGCCAGTGATCTGCAGACAGCGGGCGACCGGCTTATCTCGGAGATCGTGAAGTATATGGGGATGAATCAGGGTGGCCTGTTCACGGTTAATTATGAGGAGGACGGCTCGGAACCACGTATAAAGCTACTGTCCTGCTACGCCTACGGCCGAAAGAAGTTTATGGAAAAGGAATTTGCCCCGGGTCAGGGCCTGCTTGGGCAGGCTTACCTGGAGCAGGACTACATCCACCTGACTGAAACACCAAAAAACTACATAAACATCACCTCGGGGCTGGGGGAGGCCACACCCAAGAGCATCCTGATCGTACCGATGATGGTGAATGAGCGGGTGGAAGGCCTGCTGGAACTGGCCGGCTTTAGCGAATTTGAACAGCATCATATTGACTTTCTGATGCAGTTGGGTGAAAACCTGGCGGCCTTTATTTCATCTGAAAAGCTGAACGAACGTACGCGCGCACTACTGCTAAATGTACAGTCACAGGCAGAGGAAATGAGGTCTCAGGAAGAGGAAATGAGGCAAAACATGGAGGAGCTTCAAGCTACGCAGGAAGAGATGCAACGCAAGGAGCGTGAATACCTGGACAGGATTGCGGAATTGGAGGGGAGCAGTGAATCGGCAGGGTGATTTGAGGTGTGGATGGGGCTTTCTTTTGAAGAGGTAACAGGGCATTAGAGTCAGCTACTCTTAATCAAGGCTGGCTGCCAGCCGGGGGTACTCCTCCGTCCGCAAGGCTTTATTCGCTGTACTCTTCATCCTGTTATCTTCACCTGATTTTGAGTCCATACGGTTCTTTCGCTCTGCGGACACCTCTCCGCTGGCTAGCGGAGTAGGAATTTTTTGCTGCGCACCTTTATTGGTGCTAATTATCCGGGGAAGGGAATTTGGTGAATGAAATAGCAAAAAGGCCGCACCTGAAGGGCGGCCTTTTTGCTATTTCTGAAGTGGAAGGGTGAACTTACCGGGTTAGGATCATCCGCTTGGTGTCTATCTCTTTGCCATCGGCAATGAGGCTATAGAGGTACATGCCCGGCTGGAGCTCGTACCCTTCTAATACGGCTTCGCCCTCACCACGTTGGTTGAGTGAAATGGTCTTGACCTCTTTGCCCTGCATATCGTAAATGTGCAGGTCTGCCTGACTGACACTTTCCGGAAGCCTGAAGCGGATAAGGGTCTGGTTTTGGAAGGGGTTTGGCTGGTTTTGCATCAATTCGGGGATTACATTTTCGGGATTATCTCCGTAGGGGCTGGCTTCGTGGCCTTGCCTTGCTTTGGTGAGTTCATTCCTGAGTTGATCTACCTCCTGCTGCAGTTGCTTCAGTGCTTCTACTAATACGGGCGTGACTGCATTGTAATTTACACCGATGGCTTCAGTCTTTTCATCATTCCAGTCTATTGCCTCGGGCAGGACCTTTGCCAGATCCTCTGCTACAAAGCCATAGTCTGCACGGCCACCATTTTTTTCTTTCCAGTCAAACTGCACGCCTTTCATATCCATAAGTTTTTTCATGGGGGACTCTACAGCTCTTATATTTTCTTTGAACCTGCGGCTGCTGTAGGTCATCCAGGCATTGGCTCGCGCACGACCTTCTGTACTGGAAATATTAGGCAACTCCAGCTTATAAGTAGGATAAAAGACTCCTACCCCTACACGGCCATAATTGTACCCGAGCACTATATCGCTGGAGGTTCCGCTGGAAGCATTGTGGCCGCCATCGATCACTACATAGCCATTAATAGCATTACCGGTGCCGCCCTGTATGTAAACCATGCCGCCGGCATTGAAGCCATTATCATTACCGCCGGTAATGTAGACGCTACCGCCTCCATCGCCTTCACCGCCTACGACATTGATGTTTTTCCCGTTGGTGCCTGTCACACTGACGGGTTGTAATGTCGGCGTACTGCCGCTTAAGGCAATGTTTCCGTTGACCTCGAGTCTTTCTGAAGGGTTGGTGGTGCCAATACCCACATTACCTGTGTTTTTTACTGTCATGCGGACTCCGCTGGCGTATAGCTTCCAGGCATCGTCTGTCTCGTCAAAATAGTGCCAGGCACGTATGCCAAGGCTGGTGGCATAACTGTAAAAAGGTCTCTCACTACTGCCAAGCACCTGCACGGCCATACCTCCGTAGCCGGAGGTATTCTGGCTTTTAACTGTCAGATCTGCCGAACCTACCATGCTGCTGGTTCCTACGCCTACCCGGCCATTATAATACACTGTGCTTCCTGATGTACTCCACTGTGCATGTACTGAAAAGGAAAGTAAACAAATAAGCAGGCTGAGAGATAGATTCCGTATGTGTCGTTTCATAAAAAAGTGGTTTGGTTTAGATATATACCATTAATAGAGGGCAGGGAGCTGGGTAACCCTTGATACTCAGTTAATTTAATCAAAAAAAGCCCCGCGATGGAGGCCTTTTCATTAATAAAACTGTTGATTGGAAACACACATCACATCAACACTACTAACTCACTATCAGTCAGTTAAAATCATTCGCTTCGTATCGACTTCTTTGCCATCTGCAATGAGGCTATATAAGTACATGCCCGCTCTGAGAACAGAACCATCGAGGGTAAATTCACCCTTTCCTCTATCTCTCAGATCCACTTTCCTGATTTGGCGGCCATTCATGTCATATATATAAAGTATGGCGGAGTTTACGTTTTGTGGCAATTCGTATTCAATGACGGTTTCTGTATTAAAGGGGTTGGGCCTGTTTTGCAATAATCTAGGTACGAGCGCGCCTGCAGGGTCGGCTATACCGGAGCGGTTATTCTCCTCCCCCTCAGTATCGGCCTCACTGGCACTGCGGCTATTCTCAACTATTGCCCTGAGCTCATCATTTTCGGCCTTAAGGTCCTGTATGGCCTGTACGAGTACGGGGATCATGCGGGTATAGCTTATGCCCATCATGCCATCGGGATTACCGACTACCTCATTGCCGTTTTCGTCCATGTGTACTTCGGTAGCCGGATTGCTTACTACCTCTGGTATTATCTTATATAACTCCTGTGCAATAAAGCCGAGCTCTACTTTTGCTGAGTTTCCTTTATCCCTGAGCTTATAGCTTACCGGCCTTATCTGCATAATATGGTCAAGGCCGTATTCACTTTTTTTTATGTCTTTTTTCAGTCGCTTGTCTGAGGATTCGTTTAAGGTTACGCAGTAAACAAAATCCCACCTGTCCGTACTGGTTCCGAGGTCCTGAAAGGTGCCGGTAGGACGGATGGTTGCATTACTGGCAAAGGTGTTTGCTCCGCCATCTGTAAACTCTTCTACTGACCCTACGCGTAAGCCTGTCCTGGATCTGATATCGCCGTCTACATCCAGCGGACTGAAAGGGTTGGTGAGGTTGATGCCGACATTTCCATTAGCCAGGATGGTCATTTTTTCGGAAAAGGTAGCCGGATTGGAGGTGCCGGTACCAAAGCCTTTGATGAAACCGATCCTGAGCCGTGTGCCGGAGGTCGTGCTGCTGGAGGTCTGGTCCTGCCAGGCTATAAGGCCGTCTTTCTTGGTGCCATTGTCCAGCAGGCCTGTGACAAAGTTTTGCTGCTCCCAGTTATGGAAGAGGCCGAAATAATCTCCTCCTGTGGGAAAAGCTGAAGGCGGGGCACCAAGTGCACTCCATTTACTATTAGGATCGCCAAGGCTACCGCTGCTTACCTGGCTCACATTGCCCCCTTGTACCTGTAGCTTGTTGAGGGGATTTCGTGTACCTATACCAACGTTGCCAGTACCGGTTACGGTGACCCGGCTTATGTCGTTGGTAAGGATATCGAAGGGCCTGTTTTCATCTACGCGTATCCTTACGCCTACCCAGGGGTCAATAATGGATTCGAAAAAGCCGGATACGCCGCTGGCATTGGTCTCAAGAATAGCGGGGCTGGGGGCGCTATTGGAACGGATACGAAGTATGGGGCTGCGGTCCACTATCTCAAGGTCTGTAGCGGGGGTAGTTGTTCCTATACCTACATTTCCTGAATTGGTGTTGTAGATATTGGTACCGCTAAAGGTCCACTGGGCATAGCCTGGGGAACTTGCAAAGCTAAGGAGGACTCCCAGCCCTGTGGCGAGTGTTAATAAACGTTTTTTCATAAAAATGATGGTTTGGTTGATTGTATGATTGAAAAAATAGAATGCGGCACAAGGGGAAAAGCTGCCACAGGGGAAAATGCTGCAGCGGGAACACTGCGGGAAGGAGATAGAGAAATGTCATAGATGTGGTTTAGCTTTTCCGGTATTATAATTTAAAGAAAAAAAGCCTATTTTCACTGTATGATGTCTTAAAACCTGGCTGAGAATTTTGGATAAAAATTTATGGGTTGGGTTTGAAAAAAATAAAAAAGCCTCTACATTTGTGATCCCAAACGCAAGATAGTTTGAGACTGCCCGATGGTGTAACTGGCAACACGTCTGATTTTGGTTCAGAAGAGTCTAGGTTCGAGCCCTAGTCGGGCAACTAAGTAATCCCGGTTTTTACCGGGATTACTTGTTTAAACTAACAATCAAAGCGCGCTCCACATGTCCTCTGTCAAGCTGTTTTCCGGTACGAGTTCGAAGTATCTGGCCGAAAAAATTGCTCACTATTATGGCAAACCCCTAGGTGAGATAACTGCCCAACGGTTCAGCGATGGAGAAATAGGCATTCATTATAATGAGAGTGTCCGTGGAGCTGATGTTTTCCTTATCCAGTCTACCTTCCCCCCTGCCGATAATATTCTGGAGCTTCTGCTTATGATCGATGCTGCCCGCCGGGCCAGTGCTCGTTCAATAGTAGTCGTCATACCTTATTTCGGATATGCCCGTCAGGACCGGAAGGATAAACCCAGGGTGGCCATAGCGGGTAAGCTTATGGCCAATGTGCTGAATGCAGCCGGAGCGAGCCGCGTGATGACCTGCGATCTGCATGCAGGCCAGATACAGGGCTTTTTCGATATCCCGGTTGATCACCTGGATGGTAATGCTATATTCCTGCCTTACCTGCGAAGTCTAAGTAAAGACAATAACCTGATCATTGCCTCTCCTGACGTGGGAGGAACGGGCCGCGCCAGAGCGTATGCCAAGTACCTGGAGGTGGATATGGTTGTATGCGATAAGCATCGTAAACGCCCTAATGAAATTGCCAGCATGCAGGTGATAGGGGATGTGACTGACAGGGATGTGGTCCTCATTGACGACATCATCGATACAGCGGGCACTATCACTAAGGCAAGCCTTATATTGAAAGAAAAAGGTGCAAGAACGGTAAGGGCAGTGTGTACGCACCCTGTGCTGTCCGGCAAAGCCTATGAAAACATCAACGGCTCGGCACTAGAAGAACTGGTGGTGACTGATACGATCCCTCTTAAAGGGGAGTCAGATAAAATAAGGATACTAACTGTGGCTGAACTTTTTGCGAAAGCAATCCGTAAGGTTCACGACGAGGAGTCTATCAGTTCTCTTTTCGTTAAGTAATCATTTTAACAAATTCATATTATGAAAACTATTGAGATTATAGGGTATAAAAGAGCAAATCTCGGTAAGTCGGAATCAAAGCGACTTAGAGAAGAAGGCATGGTACCCTGCGTGGTATACGGTGATGGCGAGCAGGAGCACTTCTACAGCCCCGCTATCCTTTTCCGTGACCTTATCTACACTCCGGAGGCACGCTTTGTAAAACTGAACGTAGAGGGTAAGGAGTATGACTGCATTATGCAGGACAACCAGTTCCACCCTGTAAGTGAGTCTATTCTGCACGTTGACTTCCTTAAGCTGAAAGAGGATCGTCCTGTAAAGATGAACATCCCTGTGAAACTTAAAGGTAACGCTCCTGGTATCGTTAAAGGTGGTAAAATGCAGCTTAAAGTTCGTCACCTGCGTGTGAAGGCTCTTCCTAAAGATATGCCTGAGCACATTGAGGTAGATGTAAGCAAGCTTGACCTTGGTAAGTCTGTAAAGGTTGGAGAGATCAAGCAGGAGAACTACGAGATCCAGAACAACAATAGTGTTTCTATTGCTACTGTGATCATTCCTCGTGCTCTGCGTGGTAAGAAAACTGATGAGGAGGGCGAAGACGCTTAATCCTTTCCGGTTTAATAAAAGATTAAATCCTGCCCTTAAATCCGGCAGGATTTTTTTTGTAACATAAGGATCATGAAATACCTGATAGCAGGACTGGGGAACATAGGCCCCGAGTACGAAGACACCCGGCATAACATCGGCTTCATTACCCTGGATAAACTTGCCGCGAAACATGAGGCTACCTTTGAACACAGCAGACATGCGTTTGTCACGGAGATAAAACATAAAGGAAGGTCTATCCACCTGATTAAGCCTACGACTTATATGAACCTGAGCGGAAAGGCGGTGAGCTACTGGATGAATGAGCTGAAGGTACCGGCGGAACGCCTGATGGTCATTACGGATGATATTGCGCTGCCTTTTGGCAAACTGAGATTACGGGCCAAAGGATCGAGCGCGGGGCATAACGGCCTCAAAGACATTGAGAAGTGCCTGGGATCACAAAAATACCCGCGCCTGAAATTCGGTATCGGGGATGATTTTGGTAAGGGTCAGCAGGTGGACTATGTACTGGGCCGGTTTAGCCGTGAGCAGTTTGATGAGCTGCCTTTTGCGCTGGATAAAGCCTGTGACATGGTCTATGGCTTCACCACGACAGGTATAGACAGAACAATGAGCCAGTATAATGACTAAACGAAAAGAGGGACACGGTGGGGTGTCCCTCTTTTTGTAATGAGTTTATTGTGGCATCAGCTTACCATTGCGCCATTAGCCGTGGCTTCGCCGGGTGAAATGAAGCGCAGACTGCCATCGGCATCTTCGGCCATCAATACCATTCCCTGGCTTTCTATGCCCATCATCTTACGAGGGGCCAGGTTTATGAGTACGCATACTTGCTTACCGGTAACCTCCTCAGCCGTGAAGTGCTCGGCAATACCACTGAGTACGGTACGCTTATCTATCCCTGTATCTATGGTCAGCTTAAGTAGCTTTTTGCTTTTCTTGAGCTTCTCAGCTTCGATTACGGTGCCAACCCGGATATCCATTTTCATGAAATCGTCGAATACGATTTCTTCTTTGGCAGGCGTTACTTGTGCTTGAGCCTGTGGAGTTTCTGCGTTGTTCATGAGTTTATTCAGTTGTGCTTCTATGGTTTCGTCTTCTACCTTGGTGAAGAGTAGCTCGGGAGTGCCAATTGTATGTCCTTCCGCGATCAGGCTATGGTCACCGGCTTTATCCCAGTCCAGTTTATCAAGCTGGAGCATGCTATATAGCTTTCCGCTACTATGAGGCAGGAATGGCACCATGAGTATGGCTAGGTTCGCGGTCACCTGCAGGGCAAGGTTCATGATGGTTTTGACCCGTTCAGGATCTGTCTTGATCATTTTCCAGGGCTCTGTATCTGCCAGGTACTTGTTACCTGCACGGGCCAGGTCCATCATGCCTGCCTGTGCTTCACGGAAGCGATAGGCATCCAGTGAGGCAGAGACTCGGCCGGGTATTTCTGCCAGCTCTTTTATCAGCTCCTGATCGATAGGCTGTAGTTGGCCGCGTTTGGGAGCTACCTTATCATAATACTTTTGGGTAAGTACCAGGGTGCGGTTCACGAAATTACCCAATATGGCTACCAACTCGCTGTTATTCTTCATCTGGAAGTCTTTCCAGCTAAAGTCGTTGTCTTTGGTCTCGGGCATATTCGCACACAGGGCATAACGGAGTATGTCTTCCTTGCCGGGAAAGTCATCCAGGTATTCGTGCACCCATATGGCCCAGTTACGGGAGGTACTGATCTTTTTGCCTTCCAGATTCAAAAACTCATTTGCAGGCACATTTTCAGGCAAAATGTAGGCGCCATGGGCCTTGAGTATGGAGGGGAAGATAATGCAATGAAATACGATATTATCCTTGCCGATAAAGTGGATGAGGGCGGTATCTGATGCCTGCCAATAGGTTTTCCAGTCTTTACCATTTTCCTCTGCCCATTGTCTGGTGGCTGAAATGTACCCGATAGGGGCATCCATCCATACATACAGCTTTTTGCCTTCGGTATCGGGCAGGGGCACATCTACGCCCCAATCAAGATCACGGGTCATAGCCCGAGGCTGAAGGCCGGCCTTGAGCCAGCTACTGCACTGGCCGTATACGTTGGTCTTCCACTTTCCTTTTTTTCCTTTCAGCAGCCACTCTTCCAGCCAGGGCTGAAACTTGTTAAGGGGCAGGTACCAATGGCGGGTTTCCCTGAGAATGGGGGTATTGCCACTGAGTGTAGATTTAGGGTTTATAAGATCTGAGGGGCTGAGGGAGGTACCGCATTTTTCACATTGGTCGCCATAAGCTTCTTCATACCCGCAGTTAGGGCAGGTACCGTATATATACCGGTCGGCCAGAAACTGGTCGTACTCCTGATCATAATACTGCTCGGATACCTGCTCTTCGAACTGGCCTTTGTCATATAGGGTCTTAAAGAACTGGGAGGAGGTTTCGTGATGAAGCGGGGATGAGGTTCGATGGTAGATATCGAAAGCCATACCGAAACGCTGAAAAGTATCCTGTATCTGATTATGATACCGGTCTACAATTTCACGCGGGCTTACACCTTCTTTTTTGGCTCTTAAAGTAATGGCAGCGCCGTGCTCATCACTACCACATACAAATACTACGTCTTTCTTCTGCAGCCTGAGATATCGCACATAAATATCAGCGGGCAGGTAAGCACCGGCCAGATGGCCTATGTGCAGAGGGCCGTTCGCATAGGGCAAAGCAGCGGTAATGGTGTACCGCTTAAAGGATTGGTCGGACATGCAACTATTGGTTTATCTGCGCAAAGATAGAAATAATATACAGCCAGACCACGGCAAGGGATGATGATCAGTAGTGTTCCACCCGATTAGGTAATTCTACTGTGAACCGGGTGTAATTTGGGTTATTATCGAGGGTGACATGACCATTCAACCGCTCTGCACTAAGTTTCGTAAGGAAAAGGCCCAGGCCTGCATCGCCACTGCTCTTGCTGGCTGAAACGAACATATCGAACACCTTGGCTCCATACTGTTCACTGATACCGGTGCCATTATCCTCGACGAGAATAAGAAACCGGCGTGGATCGCTCATCACCGAGATTTTTACGTAAGCTCCCTCACGGTCATCGTGAAATTTAATGGCATTTTCCAGGAGGTTAAAAAGTATGAGCCGGATAAGATTAGGGTCCGTTCTTATTTCCAGTCCCTGCCCCACTTCGTTCAGTACCTCAATAAAATTGAACGGATGCAGGTCTTTTACCTGGGTGACTATCTCGTTTATCAATTCACGCAACCTAACCAATTCGTTCTTGGGAGCGATATTCTTGATCATATTAATTGTGAGTAGTCTTTTCAGGATATTATCCATGCTTTCGGCAGTGGAATCCAGCATCTGAAAATACTCTCTGCTCTTATCATCTTTCACATCGAGCAGTGCAAGATTGGTAAGCCCTTTTAGCCTGGCGAGAGGGCCTCTTATATCATGAGAGGTTTTGTATATAAAGTTATCCAGTTCCATTACCGCATGGGTAAGCTCTTGGTTGGTCTCGTGTAATGCAGCGGTACGGTCTATTACCTGCTTTTCAAGGCCTTCATTCAGGGCCAGAAGTTCAGAGTTCTGGTTCTGGATAATCTTTCTGGCGCTCTCCAGCTCCTGGTTACGGGAAGAGAGTTCTTTGGTTTTGGTGACGATGAGGTCATGCTGCTCGGCAATTTTGGCATTCTGCTTTTTCTGAATACGGAAACCATGCATGAGCAGGAAGACGAGGGCAAGCAGCAATACGGAAAACAGGCCAAGGTATAGCAGCATCCTGCGATTGAGGGCCAGCTCAAGTTCTTTACCTTCCAGCTCACGGCGGGTCTGCTCTACATCGAACCGAACCTGGGTACTTCTTACATTACGGGCAATTTCATCATTGAAAAGGCTGTCCTTCAAAGATAAAACCTTTTTCTGCAGCTGGATGGTCTTCTCCAGATTACCTTGCTTTTCATAAATTTCTGCAAGCAGAATGAGGTTATACAGGGCTTGCTGCTGGTTGCGGATCTTGTCTGAAATAGCAAAACTGGAATCAAGGTAGACTTTGGCCTTTTCAATTTTCCCCTGATCCAGAAAGCTTTCGGCTATGGAATGATAGGTAAGGCTTAGCCCGGCTCTATCATTAATCCGTTTCTGAATCTCGAGGGCCTCCATGTATTCTTCGGTGGCCTGCTCATATTTTCGTTCCAACAGGTATACATCACCGAATCCTTGGAGGCTTACGGCACGCTGGTGCTGATTATTACCTTTTATGGAACTACCTGAACCGAGTACGAAATAGTAACGGGCGGAGTCCAGTTGCCTGCTATTGAGGAAGTAGTTACCTAAATGATTGTAACTAAAGGCCAGCATGTCCGGGTCATTGATCTGCTTTTTAAGCTCAAGGGAACGCCTCATATACTCCATGGCCCGGGTATGATCCTTAATTTTCTCATACAACTGACCAATATTATTAAGGGTGACGCTGCGGGTCTCGAGGTCATCTTCAGGGGTAAGGGATAGTGCCTGAAAGAGGTAATTAAGGGCGAGGTCATAGCTGCCTGTCTCACTGAGCAGCAGGCCAAGATTATTAATTGCTGCTGTTTCCTCTGCAAGAAGCCCCTCTTCTCTGGCTATTTCTCTGGCTTCGCTATAGAGTGAAGCGGCCTCAAAATAGTCTCCCATATAGAACTTGGCACCTCCCATATACCGGATGGATCGGGAAAGGCCCATTTTATTCCCTTCCTCTTCACTTATTTCTTTCGCCTTTTTTGCGAATTGAAGTGACTGCATAGGGTTAGTAGTCAGCCTTTTTTTAGCTGTCTGAAGGAGAATCTCTACTTGCTGGTTCGGATTAGCTGCAGGTATAGTATTTAACAGACTGTCTACCTGACTGGAAAAAGAATAAGCTTGCGAACTTAAAAAAATAGCCAACGTGGCCAGAAAGAGGACTTTTATATATTTATTCAGTTCCTTTTTCAATTTATCTTATTGCTCAGGTTAAGTCTAGTGAGCCTTAACAACAAAGAGAATTAATTTGATCCCGAAAATAATACATTTTCTGATAAAATAATCAAAGAGAATCTTAATAAGTATTTGAGTGTTTTCCCAAACATAATCACTATTTTTGCGGGTCATTTAGAAAAGCATTATGGAAGGAATAAGGAACGTGGCGATTATCGCCCACGTCGACCACGGGAAAACCACTCTGGTGGATAAGATTATCCATGCAGCAAAATTATTTCGTGACAATCAGGAATCGGGCGAACTGATCCTTGATAATAACGAACTGGAAAGAGAGAGGGGCATTACCATCCTTTCCAAAAACGTATCTGTTCAGTACAAGGACATTAAAATCAACATCATCGATACACCGGGTCACGCGGATTTTGGTGGTGAGGTAGAGAGGGTGCTGAAAATGGCCGATGGCGTTTTGCTGCTGGTCGATGCTTTTGAAGGTGTTATGCCTCAGACCCGTTTCGTACTGGGTAAGGCTCTTGGCCTTGGTCTTACGCCTATCGTGGTAGTCAATAAGGTGGATAAAGAAAACTGCCGCCCGGACGAGGTGCATGAGGAGGTATTCGACCTTATGTTTAACCTTGATGCCACCGAAGAGCAGCTTGAGTTTGAAACAGTATACGGATCCGGAAAGAATGGCTGGATGAGTAGAGACTGGAACCAGCCAACGGACAATATCACGCCACTGCTGGATACCATCATTGAATCTATCCCTGCCGCTCCATATAAAGAAGGTACTCCGCAATTCCAGATTACCAGTCTGGATTATAGTAATTACCTTGGCCGTATCGCTATCGGACGTGTATACCGTGGGGACCTGCGTGAAGGGACCCAAATGGCGCTTTGTAAAGCCGATGGCAGTACCCAGAAAGTTAAAATAAAGGAACTTCAGGTATTTGAAGGACTTGGCCGTCGCAGGGTAGAAACTGTACGTTCGGGAGACCTGTGTGCTATTGTAGGCATAGAGGGCTTTGAGATTGGTGACACCCTAGCGGATCTTGAGAACCCTGAGCCGCTACCTCGTATTGCGATAGACGAACCTACCATCAACATGATGTTTACCATCAATAATTCGCCTTTCTTCGGAAAGGAGGGTAAGTTCGTTACCAGCCGCCACCTGCGCGACAGACTGGAAAAGGAGCTGGAAAAGAACCTGGCCCTAAAGGTGGAGCCTACGGACCAGGAGGACAGCTTTCTGGTATACGGAAGAGGTATCCTGCACTTGTCTGTACTTATTGAAACAATGCGCCGCGAGGGCTACGAGCTACAGGTAGGTCAGCCCCAGGTTATTTATAAAGAGATAGATGGGGTGAAACAAGAGCCCATCGAGCACCTGGTAGTGGATGTACCGGAGGAATTTAGTGGAAAGGTAATCGAACTGGCCACTTTACGTAAAGGTGAGCTTAAGGTAATGCAGCCAAAAGGACACCTGCAGCACCTGGAGTTTGACATTCCTTCCAGAGGTCTGATCGGCCTTAGAAATAATGTGCTCACGGCTACTTCAGGTGAAGCGGTTATGAACCACCGGTTTAAGGAGTATCAGCCGATGAAAGGCAATATCCCCGGACGTATGAATGGCTCACTCATTAGTATGGAAGCGGGACAGGCTACCGCCTATACACTGGACAAGCTGCAGGACAGGGGAATCTTCTTTGTAGAGCCCGGACAGGACTTGTATGCCGGCCAGGTAGTAGGAGAGCACAGCCGTGACAATGACCTGGTAGTGAATCTGCAAAAAGGTAAAAAACTAACGAACATGCGTGCTGCAGGCTCGGACGACAGCTCCAGAATAGCCCCTCCGCGCCGTTTTTCACTGGAAGAAGCACTGGAATACATAAATAAGGATGAGTACGTAGAGGTAACGCCTAAGAGCATACGCCTGCGTAAGATCGTTACCGAACCTCACCTTTGGGGTAAAAAGTAAGGATAAGCACCTTATCGAATAAATCAAAAAAACCGGCCATCTCCACGATGGCCGGTTTTTTTATGCCCAGTGAGCAACTCAAAGCTCTGTTTATAAGTGATTGTTTGTGCCCGTAGGTTTACCTATATTAATGCTATTATTACCTATGAATCAGGGAGCATACTCATGCCTGCCTTACTTTTCTGTTGTGGCAGGTGATCGCTCGAGGTTACATTTGTACTTTAGCAAAGTGAACAGTTTATCAGTAAAGCTGTACGTATTTTTAATATTTTGATTAATTAACAATGAAGAAGAAACTCGAACTAAACGCTCTGACCATTTCCAGCTTTGTAATCAACAAACAAAGCCTGAAAGGCGGTGCGAAACCGCAGCCATTTACGCAGCCGGAAACCCAGTGCTATGCAACGGGGCCTTGCTGTGATATTACTTACGGCTGCACAAACAACACATGTGATCCTGCCTTATGTGAGCCTATCGCATAGCACGTATACTGGAGGTCTTCTGCGAAGGCCTCTTTTTTTTAACCAAAATTACTAAGCAAAATGAAAAAGAAGCTAAGCCTAAACCAACTCTATGTATCAAGCTTTGTAACTAAAACAGCCATTGTGGGTGGTGCAAAAGAAACGAAAGGAAACTGCCCTGACGATACAGCTCTTTGCTCAGGCGCCGCGACAAGTAGCCCCTGTATCTGCATCACCTGCGACCTGGCTTGCGAGTTTACTTACGATGAAGAGTGTGTAGTTGGCTAATACAACAACTTTTATAAAAAGAAAAGGCTGCCTGCTATGAACAGGCAGCCTTTCTTTTTCGGCAGGTTTTGCCTTATTTCTTCTTACGCATTTCCTCAAGCTGGTCCCACATTTGGGAAGGAATTTCATCCAGGTGACTGAACTCTCCTGCGCCTTTGAGCCATTCGCCGCCATCAATGGTCATGACTTCTCCGTTAACATAGGCACTATAATCACTCACGAGGTAGGCCGCCAGGTTAGCCAGCTCCTGGTGCTCCCCCACCCGACCAAGAGGAACAAAGTTTTTGGGATCAAACTTTTTTACGAGGTCACCGGGAAGTAAACGGCTCCAAGCACCTTCTGTAGGAAAGGGGCCTGGGGCGATGGCATTTGAGCGTATTTTATATTTTGCCCACTCCACGGCCAGGGACCGGGTCAGGGCCAGTACGCCTGCTTTAGCACAGGCAGAGGGTACAACAAACCCTGAACCTGTCCAGGCATAGGTAGTGACTATGTTGAGGAAGTTACCTGGCTGTTGCTTTTCTATCCATTTCTTACCGGCTGCAAGGGTCACATTATACGTACCTCTGAGGACGATGTCTACCACTATGTCAAAAGCACGGTGGGAAAGCCTTTCTGTAGGGCTGATAAAATTACCTGCGGCATTATTAACCACGGTATCAAACCCCCCAAAATGCTCTTCGGTTTCGGCCAGCACCTTTTCGATACTTTCATACTCTCTTACATCACAGCTTACGGGCAATACTTTGCCGCCTGTTTCCTGTTCCAGTTCCGAGGCGGTCTGCTTGAGCACATCCAGTTTACGACTGGTGATCACCACATTAGCACCAAGTTTTAAAAAATAGGTCGTCATGCTACGGCCCAGACCGGTACCACCGCCGGTTACAATAATGGTTTTTCCTTTCAGGGCATCGTCCCTGAGCATTCCTTCTGTGTGTTTCATTTGGCTAAAAAGTTTGTATGCGGATCGAGACAGGCAAAATGAAAAATAAAGGCATATAAAAAAAGGCAGAAGCGGTGCTTCTGCCTTTTACATATCAATTTACGTGGCTACTATGGCCTGGAGGTCTCCTCCTGGTCTACGATAATAGCATCCACTTCATTATCTCTTACCATCTGATTGAACTCCGGAATATCTTCTCTGAGAATTTCCCTGAAGTCAGCCAGTTCAGCATCTATCTTACCTGACACTTCATCATAGAACTCCATGGTCTGGTCTGTAGGCCGGTAATCACCTATGCTGGTAAGTGAGTTAAGGTGGGCCAGCTTATTGCTCAACCTGATAGGATAGTTCAGCGGATCCTGGTTACTACGGTTTTTCGTCTGATATAAGGTTTTCTCAATTTCGGTCAGACGCTCATTAATTGCCTTGCCACTATCGATAACTGCCTGCATATTTTCCTGTCCTTCAAGACGGTTCAACAGGGAGCTGATCTGGCCTTTTACTTCCCGCATGTCAGCAATGGCTTCGTGGGTTTCAGTTACTTTGTCTCTCAGCTTCATGAGGAAGTCAAACTGGGCCTGCAGATCCTGTTGCGAAGCCTCGCTGCGGGGGTCTTTTTTCAGCGTAAAAGACTGCTGCAGAGAATCCGCCCCGTGCACAAGGCGTACGGTGTACTCCCCGGGTAGTACGGTAGGCCCACCGAGTGATGCCCACCAGAGGATCATACCATCAAAGCCTTTTGCGGGACCGTATTTCATATCCCACACAAAACGGTTGGCCCCTTTCTTCACATCCAGCATTTCCTGCTTTTCCTTGGCATCGGTGCTGTAGCTGCGGACAAGCTTACCGCTGCTGTCTAGAAACTTAAGGGTTACGGCATTGGCTGAATCAGGCTCCTCATCCATGTAGTAATGTACAAGGACTCCGCCAGGGTGGTTTTCACCTTCTGTTTTGGAGGGACCTCCGCCCCATCCACCGCCGCCGCCATCCATACGCCAGCTATCCATAGGCTTATAGAGGTACATGTCCATTCCTGCCACTTCGTTATTGAGCTGATGTAAGGGAGTCACATCATCAATTATCCAGAAGCTACGGCCCTGTGTGGCAGCGATAAGGTTATTGTCCTTAAGGGCGAGATCAGTAATAGGCACCATAGGCAGGTTAAGCTGGAATGGTTTCCAACTGGCTCCATCGTCAAAGGAAATATACATGCCGTTTTCGGTACCGGCATATAGCAAGCCCTGCTTACCGGGATCAGCACGAACCACGCGGGTGAAGTGCTCACTCTTTATGCCGTTTACAATCTTAGTCCATGTTTTACCATAGTCTTTTGTCTTGTACAGGTATGGGCGGAAGTCACCTTCTTTATAAAGTGTTCCGGCTACGTAGGCTCCCCCTTTGGTAAATGGATCAGGATCAATGCTATTGATCATAAGCCACTTCGGCATGTCTGATGGGGTAACATTTTCCCAGTTTTCACCGCCGTCACGGGTTACATGGATAAGCCCATCGTCACTACCTGTCCAGATAAGTCCCTCTTCGTAAGGGCTTTCTACGGCGGCGAATATAGTTGCGTAGTATTCTACACCTGTATTATCCTTTGTGATAGGGCCTCCTGAGGGACCGAGCTTGGAACTGTCGTTACGAGTAAGGTCGGGGCTAATAACCTTCCACGACTGGCCTTCGTCGGTAGTAACATGGAGGTGGTTTGATCCGGCATACAGCTTGTCTTTATTATGAGGGGAGAAGAAAAGCGGGAAGTTCCACTGAAAGCGATACTTCATCCCTTCTGCGCCGTGTCCCATGGGATCATCGGGCCATACGTTGATCACGCGCATCTGTCCGGTGGAATGGTCCAGCCGTGTGAGCAGGCCGCCATAGCTACCACCGTATACAATCTCATCATTTTCAGGGTCTACTGCCAGGTGAGCACTCTCGCCTCCTGCACTGGGCTCCCAATCACGCATTCCGATGTTGCCGGCGTCTGTTCTATGGGCGATACGCACGGTACTATTATCCTGCTGAGCGCCGAGAATACGGTAGGGGAAATGGTTGTCTGTAGTGACGCGGTAGAACTGGGCTGTGGGCTGATTCATGTAGGTGGACCAATTAGCCCCCCCGTCGTAGCTTGTTTGTGCACCACCATCATCACCTATGATCATGCGCTGATTATCTTCAGGCGCTATCCACAGGTCATGATGGTCACTGTGAGGCGAATAGAACGATTTAAACGTACGGCCGCCATCGTCGGAGCGATGGTAGGCGACGTTCATGACATAGACAACATCTTCATCCTGGGTATCTGCATAGATACGGCTGTAGTACCATGCACGCTGGCGAAGGGCACGGTCATCATTGGTACGGGCCCAGGTTTCGCCTCCGTCATCGCTGCGGAATACACCACCTTCGTTAGCTTCAATTATGGCCCATACTCTTTCGCTGTTTAGTGGGGAAACGGTCACCCCTATTATACCAAGGGTGCCTTTGGGCATACCTTTTTTCTCACTAAGGTTTGTCCAGGTATCTCCACCATCGGTACTCTTCCAGAGAGCGGAGCCTTCGCCCCCACTACTAAGGGAGTATGGTGTACGGCGAACATTCCAGGTGGATGCATAAAGCACGCGGGGGTTACCAGGGTCCATGATAAGGTCTACTGCCCCTGCATCAGCATTGGCAAACAGGACTCTTTCCCATGTCTCACCGCCATCTTTACTGCGATAGACGCCGCGCTGCTCAGAGCTTTTATAGAGGTCCCCCAGTACCGCAGCGTAAACAAGGTCGGGATTGTCAGGGTGGATTCTTACGCGGGGAATATGGCGGCTTTTTTCCAGGCCGATCTGCTCCCAGGTCTTGCCGGCATCCACAGACTTCCACATACCACTGCCATGGGATACATTACCGCGGACAGTCACTTCTCCACCGCCTACGTAGATTGTATTAGGATCACTTTCAGCTACAGATACGGCGCCAATGGAGCCACCAAAATAGCCATCGGAAATATTCTCCCAGGATGAACCTCCGTCACGGGTACGCCATACGCCTCCTCCGGTGGAGCCAAAGTAATACAAGTTAGGCTTGCCTGGCACGCCGGTTACGGCTGCGGATCGCCCCCCCCTGTAAGGTCCTATATTGCGCCACTCAAGGGCATCATATAACTTTTCGTTAAAATCTGATGTGGCCTGTTTCGATCTGCGTCGCTGGGCATCTGCCTCCCACGGTAAGGCCAGTACCACCAGTATCAAAAGAAACAATAAGCGGGGTATGGTTTTCGTCATATGTGTCTACTAATTATTTGGGTAAATCGATCACCCCCGGCACGGGGCTTCACTCTATACCCTACTAATCAACACATCATTTTCCAAATACGCCATTGACAAGATTTAAACGGATACTTTGAGGGATGGGTGGTACCTTTTAAACTAATTGCCTGCCAACTGAACTTATACGGTATTGCACCGGCCTAAAATGATCTCTACAGCTACTTTAGTAACAAAAAAGTCTCCGCCTCAATGAGACGAAGACTTTTTTGTTACGCTTCTTAGAACGAATCTCTCTCCCGGGCTTAGAATTCTATTTGGTAGCTACCTAATTCCTCACGCTCTTTTCCCAGTATCTTTACGGTAACGGAAGGATCTGATCCTGACCAGTCCACTTCCATTAAACCAAAATTACGGGCGATAATCAGGTCCCCTACCCTGTATTGGTTTGCTTCTTCAGAGGCTTCTCTCCACGTGTGTGTAAGGCCACTACTGGTCACTTCATATACGGGGGCATCCATATCGCCGGGCTGTATGCGGCTCACTTCGGCAATGTGCCTGTCGCCGCTAAGTAGTATTACGTTCTTATTATCACTATCAGCCAGCAGATTCAGCAAGCGCGTGCGTTCGTTAGGAAAGTTTGCCCACTTCTCGAAGCGATGCTCTGTGGGGATAAACTGTATACCGCTGCCGATTAGGATCAAATCTGCCTTGCTGTTATCCAGTTCCTCCTCGAGCCAGTCCCACTGTGCTTCACCCAGTATGGTACCATCGAGGTTTGGCTGGCTTATACCATCTTTCACATAAACGGTATCACGGAAATACCTGACATCTAACAGGATCACCTGTACTCTTTTACCTTCCGGCCCGAAGGTATGGGAGCTATACAATCCCTCGCGGTTACGTTCAGGCGCATCAGCAGGTACGTTGAGAAAATCCAAGGCCAGTTGCTGGCTTTCCTCCTTCATGGAATAGCCTTTGCCTCCATTGTTAATACCATAGTCATGATCGTCCCAGGTACCAACTACGGGGGTATTACTGGTAAGCTCACGGTAGCCGGGGTAGCTCTTTTGCTTCTCGTATTTTTCGCGCATTACTCCCATATCGCGGGTATCACCGTAGATATTATCCCCTAGCCAGATATAAAGATCGGGGTTTGTGGCATTGATCTCGTCCCACATTTGCTCCTCATTCTCCTGATGGCTGCAGGAACCAAATGTGATTCGCTGAAGGGGCTGGATGTTATCCGAAGCGGGGCTAATATCGGGTGAGCAGGAGGTGACAAAAGGAAAGAAGAATAAGGTGAGGAGTGTTAAACGCAGCATCATGAGGCTTTACTTTGAATTAATCAGCCGCAATAAAACTAAAATTTCACTATGGGGTGAAACTGCTATATCAGGAAATCATGAATTTTTATGCAGAAGGTCGCCCAGGTAGGTACAGGGTATGGTGCTTTCCTCAATTCCGTGCCCGCCGGGACCTACTTTATAGGCATTGTACCCTTCGCGTGAGGCATAGGCTCCCTGCAGGACTGTGCCTTTAAAGTACATGCCTACAAAATTTTCAACCCCGTAGCCCGGCATTATTTTCCCTTTATCAATGGCGCTGTGGAATGCGGGCCTTCTCCCGGTATTTTCGTAGTGGGCGCAGTGGCTGCCTTCCAAAAGTGACAGACAAGGCTCTGGTGACAGCCCCTCGGGATTGCTGTCTGTAAGGGCTTCCTGAAACCAGCAGGCGCTACCGCTACTCACTCCGGCCAGCATGGTCCCCCTTTCCCAGGCTTGCCTGAGCAGCCTGTCCACTCCATATAATTTCCAGGCATCCAGCATATAGGTGGTATGTCCGCCCGTCACATATATAATATCTGCAGAGAGCATTATATCCTCCAGGTTGTCGTACCGCTCCTTTGTGAGCCGTAGTACTGCGGTACGGGCCTGTAACTGCCTCCCAATACAGTCGTGAAATAGGTCTATCATATCGGCGGAATCACCACTGGCGGTTGGGAGCAACAATACCTTCGGGTGAGAATGGGGTACTAAGGAAAAGATAAAACGGTCTAAAAGGAGATTATCAGGTTCCATAGAAAACCCTCCGCCTCCCATAGCTACGATCTGTTGCATACACTGGTATTTTTTGAAAGATAAGAGAAATGAAAGAAAATGCCAGTGAGGGATCCCGCAGGGGAAAGCAGTTATATGAAAAAGCCACCTGCTTTATGAGATAAACAGGTGGCTGAGTAATAGTCTTGTTTTGGGGTTTATGAAAGGGCCTGCTTCAGATCGGCAATGAGGTCTTCCACATCCTCAATTCCTACACTAAGGCGAATAAGGGAATCGGAAACACCTGTTTTCTGACGCTCATTAAGCGGAATAGCGGCGTGTGTCATACTTGCGGGGTGTCCGCAAAGTGACTCTACCCCACCAAGAGACTCGGCAAGGGAGAATAGCCTGACTTTCTCAAGTATCTTAAAGGCTGCTTCCCGGGTGTCAGTTTTGAGATTAAATGAAATCATACCTCCAAAATCTCTCATCTGACGGGCCGCTACCTCATGGTTAACGTGGGTTTCAAAACCAGGCCAGTACAATTTATCTACAGCAGGATTAGTTTTCAGGTATTCAGCCACCTTACGGCCATTTTCACAGTGGCGCTGCATACGTATGTGCAGGGTTTTCAAGCCACGCAGCACCAGAAAGCAGTCCTGAGGACCTGGTACGGCACCACAGCTATTCTGAATAAAGGCCAGTTTCTTAGCAAGTTCTTCGCTGCTTGTGACCAATGCACCCATTACTACATCGCTATGCCCACCGAGATACTTTGTTACCGAGTGCATGACGAGGTCTGCCCCAAGATCCATTGGTGTCTGCAGGTAAGGAGTAGAGAAGGTGTTATCCACCCCCAGAAGTACATTATGCTTTTTGGCTATCTTGGCTACTGCCTCTATATCGATGATGTTCATCACGGGGTTGGTGGGTGTTTCCACCCAGATAAGGCGTGTTTTATCTGTGATATGCTGCTCAACAGAGGCTGCCTCGCTCATTGGCACAAAGGTGAATTTGATGCCGTACTGTTCAAATATTTTAGTAAACAGGCGATAAGTTCCTCCGTAAAGGTCGTTGGTACTGATGATCTCATCACCGGGCCTGAACATCTTGATCACAGCGTCGATAGCGCCGAGTCCGGAGGAAAAACAAAGGCCGAACTTAGCATTTTCCAGGGCGGCAAGGCTGCTCTCCAGGGCCGCACGCGTGGGATTCTGGGTGCGGCTATACTCATACCCCTTATGATCACCAGGGCTTGCCTGTACATAGGTAGAGGTCTGATAAATTGGCGTCATAATAGCACCGGTGGTGGGGTCGGGCTCTACGCCTGCATGTATGGCTTTGGTTCCGAATTTCATAAAAACTGCTTTGTTCAGTTGCAAGTTAGGGGTTTTAAAAGTCACGTAACACCTATAAGTACTTAGTGTGCCTATTCGTTCTCATCCGGCCGGGGTCTTGTGTCTTTACTTAGCTTATAGAATAAATAGATATCTATTACGGTATGGGCAACAATGGCGGAAAAAAGACCGGAAAACCTCATCATATATCCTATACCGGCTATTACGAATACCATGCATGCACCGTATACGCTCAGTGGTTTATTGCGAGGAGAAAGATACCCGTGTATGGCTACGAAAATGAGGCTGGTGAGCCAGATGCCGATCCAGGGCTGCAAAGCTCCCCTGAAGAACAGCTCCTCCCCTGCACCGGCACACACCGAAATAAACACTATATCGAAGGTGGTAAGATCCAGACTGCCGATAAGGCGGCTGAAAAAATGGCGGGTGGGCTTGAGGAAATCCATACAGACTATCCGCCAGAGGATAAAGGCACTCACAAAGCCATATAGCCCACCGCCCAACCCTTGCATTAGTATACTTAGGGATGGCACTCCCTCTACGGAGGGGTTGAAGAACACCTGGAATAAAGGGCGGGGATCAAAAAAACAGATAATGGCCAGCCCTCCTCCACCAAATACAAGAATGGTGAGCAGCGCCAGCAAACGCACGGATGTCCGTGTCATGCGACAGGTTTTTATCTTTAAAAAAAGGGGATTTTGAATATGGGTTTCAGGTAGTTGGCATCAGGGCAGCACGCTGGTTTTCAGTAATGATCACATCCAGAAGCATATCGACTATGTGTTCTGGTACAGATTCTTTCATACCCCTGTAGAGATAATTTACTACCCTGCCACTAAAGCCTTTATACGCAATTCGCCCGATGATACGGTTAGTAGGTACATGACAAATGGATATCTCCCTGACTGGTTCGTCCAGTCCGTTTCCGTACATGCTCCTTATCTTCCAGGTAAGAAGGCGGTTTTCCTTGGTTATCTGGTTAAGCAGTCCGATAACGTGATCGTCTTCCAGGGCATTCCTCACGCGTTTCAATAAAGCTAATAGTTAGTGGATGGTCAGTCTGTCAGCCATGTAACTCCTTTAACAAACAATATGTACTACTTTACATAAAAAATCTTGAAAAAGCAGCATATCTAATACATTTTACGAGACTGTAATTGAAAAGTGATAAAATGAAGAAATACTTTATAATTATCCTTTCCACACTGGTTTTTCAGCAAGTGCTGGCCCAGGGTGAGAGTGATAAAAAACCCCTGACACACGACGTATACGATAGCTGGAATACAGTACGAGAACCGCTCATCAGCAATAATGGTGAAGTAGTCACTTATCTGCGGCAGCCTCAAGAGGGAGATGGCACGCTGATGATCAAAAAACCCGGGCAAAGCAACAGCCTCCTGCAAGAGGTACCACGCGGCAAGCAGGTGACGATCACGGAAGATGACCGGTTTGTCATTTTCTCTATCGTGCCACACATGGACACGGTAAAAAATATGCGGCGCCGGAAGGTCAAGGATGATAAATTACCAAAGGACACACTGGCTATTTATACCATAGCTAATGACCAGTTGGTGAAAATCCCTCGCGTGCGTGGATATAAAACTCCTGAAAAGGGCAGCGGATGGCTGGCTTACCAGCTGGAAGAAGCGCTGCCAGAAGAAAAGGATACGACAGAAACGGCTGAGGAATCTGACACTACCCGGCAGGAGCCGGAAAAGAAAAAGAAAAGCAAAAAAGTAAGTACCGAAAACGGCTACCATGTGGTGCTCCAAAGCCTGGAGAGTGGCGTTGATGGAAGCAGGGATACCATTGAGTTCGTGACGGATTACCTTTTCGATGAAGAAGGCAACCGCCTTATGTTCACTACTACCGGTAATGCTGACAGCACGATGCTCCCCGGCGTATATGTGTGGACCATGGGAGAGGACGCTCCTACGCCTATTTACCGGAGTAAAGGAAAATATAAGAGCCTTACACTGGATAAAGCAGGCCGGCGCGGCGCTTTCATGGCAGATACAGACACTACTGAGGCCCGCATCCGTAACTATACGCTGCACTACTGGGAAGCAGGCAAGGACTCTGTAAAGCTTGTGGCCGATAGTACGGCTGGCTTCATGCCTGAAAACTGGATCGTTTCAGAACATAGCCGTGTATATTTCAGTGAAAATGGCGAGAGATTATTCTTTGGTGTGGCTCCCCGCCCTGTGCTTCAGGACACCAGCCTTCTGCAAGAGGAGATTGTAGATGTACAGGTATGGAACTACCAGGATGACTACCTGCAGCCTCAGCAGGCGGTAAATCTGGACCGGACAAAAAAGCAGAGCTTTACAAGCCTGTACAAAACAGATGATGGGGAAACCATACTGCTGCACGACGAGGAGCTGGAGGACCTGAACGTATCCCGGGACGGAGAGGGACGTTACGCTCTGGCTATAGATGACCGGGCCTACCGTCAGCTTATGAGCTGGGAAGGCTTTCCTACCTATAAGGATATTTATAAAGTAGACCTGGAAACGGGACGCCGGGAGCTGATAGGCCAGAATCTACGCGCTACTGTTTCACTGTCGCCCGCAGCCAAATATATCTATTGGTATGATGTAAAGGATAGTGCGTGGTTTGCTCATAACAATGATAAAGGCACAACCCGCAGGCTCACAGACAACGAAAAAGTAAGCTATTTTGACGAACTGCATGACGTACCTGACTACCCGTACCCATATGGTGTAGCCGGATGGACAAAGGATGATAAGGAAATGCTGATCTATGATCGTTTCGATATCTGGCGTCTGGATCCTGATGGTGGCGATGAACCTGAGAACCTGACCAATCTGCGTGATGAAAAAATAAGGGTACGGTATCTGGACCTGGACAGGGAAAACGAATACATTGACCCAAAGCAGCCGGTGATCCTAACGGCATTTAATGAAAGAACCCGTGGGGAAGGCTTTTACCGTCTTAATCTGCGTAATGAAAAGCTGGAGCAGCTCCTTATGGATGACTATAGCTTCGGCTTCAGGGTAAAGGCTGAAGATGATGATCACCTCATGATCACCCGTGAGAGCTTTCAGGACTACCCTGACCTATACTACACCACTACCTCGTTTGATAACCTGGAGCGAGTAAGTGAGGTAAACCCTCAGCAGGGTGAATACCTGTGGGGTACGGTAGAACTGGTGGACTGGACAAGCTTTGACGGTCAGCAACTGGAGGGCTTGTTGTATAAGCCTGAAAACTTTGACCCGAATAAAAAGTACCCTATGATCGTATACTTCTACGAGCGGGTTTCGGACAGGCTTAACCGTCATGTGGCCCCTACTCCAAGCCCGAGTACGGTCAGAGCCAGCTTCTATACCAGTAATGGTTATATTGTATTCATGCCGGACATCCCCTACACGGATGGCTACCCGGGACAGAGTGCGTATAATGCGATAGTGAGCGGTACGTATGCCATGATGGAAAAGGGCTTTGTGGATAAGGACGCTATTGCGCTGCAGGGCCAGAGTTGGGGTGGATACCAGACGGCTTATCTTATCACGCAGACGGACCTGTATGCAGCTGCTATGGCCGGTGCCCCGGTTTCTAATATGACGAGTGCCTACGGAGGTATCCGCTGGGGATCAGGGCTGAGCCGTATGTTCCAGTACGAGCGCACACAAAGCCGTATTGGTGGTACGCTATGGGAAAAACCGCTGCTATACCTGGATAATAGTCCGCTGTTCCACGCACCCCAGGTAAATACGCCTCTGCTGATGATGCATAACGATGGTGACGGTGCTGTGCCGTGGTACCAGGGCATCGAGTACTTTATGGCACTGCGCAGACTAGGTAAGCCGGTATGGATGCTGAACTATAAGGGCGAAGAGCATAACCTGATGCAGCGTAAAAACCGCAAAGACCTTTCTAAGCGAATGAAGCAGTTCTTTGACCACTACCTGAAAGGGGAGCCTGCTCCTGAGTGGATGGTGGAAGGTGTACCGGCTATACGCCAGAGCATCGACCAGGGATTTGAACTGATCAGTAATGAAGGGGAATAACCCCTTTCTGCACAAGGATATCATAGCCATAGCAGCCTTCCTGATCACGGTCGTGCTGCTATGGTTCTTTTTTGGATAAGCATTATGTTTTTCTTCCTATCTAAAACCCTGTACCTTCTGGTAATGCCCGTCATGTGGCTGTTTTACCTCCTTTTGCTTACGCTGTTTGGGCCTAAACGGATGCGGAGGGGATTTCTGGTGGCCACACTGGCGCTGTTTTATTTCTTAACCAATGGGGTGGTGGTAAACGAGTTGCTGCTATGGTGGGAGCGGGAGCCGGTGAGATTTTCCGAAGTGCAACCCTGTGATACGGGGGTATTACTCACAGGGTTCACTTACATGAGCCGTCTGCCAGCAGACCGGCTACACTATAATGAGGGGGCAGATCGTCTGGCGCATACCATCCGGCTTTATCATGAAGGCCGCATACGACGAATCATCGTATCGGGTGCGTATGAAACACTGCATATTTCGGTAGAAGAGGCTCCGCTGATAAAGCAGGCGTTATTACATGCCGGAATACCTGACTCGGTTATCGTTATGGAAAATAAAAGCAGGAATACACATGAAAATGCTATCAATACGGCCCGGATCATAACTGAACGGTTCCCGGACAGCCGGCCGATGCTCATCACCTCGGCTTTTCATATGCGACGTGCTGAAGCCTGCTTCCGGCAAGTAGGGCTGGATCCGGTGATCTTTCCTACGGACTTCCGGGCATCTAATCAGCCCTATACTTTTGAGTATTTCTTCCCCTCAGAGAGCAGCCTTGACAAGTGGCAGACTCTTAGCCGTGAGTGGCTTGGCATGCTGGCTTACAAAGTGAAAGGGTACATATAAAAAAACGCTGCCGGTATTAAACGGCAGCGTTTATTGTTGTTGCGCATCATTTATGTCTTACTCACTCCTTAGCGTACCACTAGCGTAATTTCCGCTGAGCTTTACTCTTCCCTTGCCACCACCAAAAGTACCGCGATAGCTTTTCTTCTTGAAATCATCTGTCTCAAGGTGGGAGAACTTAATACCCAGGTCACGATCATATTTAAGTTCACCAAAGGAGAAGTCAGCCTCTATACTCGCGCCGGCGCCAGGTTCAAATCCCAACTGCGTTTCACCAAAGGCGTTGTCAACTTCTATGAGCGAGAAGCCTTTTCTGACAAGGTCCACACGCAAGTCGCTGATATAGCTACCTTCTATCTCGAGGCGGTCGGAAAGCTCATCGATTTCAATAGAGGTAAAGCTGCCTTTACCGGTTAGTACGTTAATATTATCGAAAGATAACTCACCGTATTTTATCTTAAGGGACACCTCTCCGGCTTCTCCGATGGTCACATCGCTGAAAGATAAGTCTGCATTTATATTACCTACCTTATCTGCATCAAAGTCAGAATAGCCTACGGTAAGTTCGCCTTCCTTCATATAGGTCACTTCACCGTCACCGAATTTCACGATCACCTCACTATCCGCGTTCAGAGACCCTGCCCGCATGTTTCCGTATTCGCTTCTCAGCTTTATTTCTCCCTGATAGTCACCGATGACCAAATCGCCAAACTTATTCGCTACTTCCAATTTCAGGTTAGCAGGCATTTTAATACGGTAGTCTATACTGAAGCCCTCCCCTTTCGAATTATTCAGGCTTTTTACCTCAGTGGTAAAGGCCAGTCGGCTGGCAGGGTTACTATCGTCTATTTTTACCTCTATTTTCTCCATGGCCTTCTGCGCATGGTTCTCGTTTTTCATGTCTACCTCTATCTCTATCTCCACTTCCACCTGATTTCTGTCCCAGGTTTCTATGTGCAGTAAGCCAAAAGAGTTGTCAAAAGCCACCTCTGTATTCTTTGTTACAGTATAGGATTTTGCTATACGCTTTTCCTTTACTATTTGTGCCATGGTTATGAGAGGCATAGCTGCCAGAAGGAGGGTAAGTAATAAAATACGGCCCGCCGGATTATAGTTGTCTGATGTCAGGATCATTTTTAACCTCTTTTTGTTGATTGAGAATATCCAACTGCTGGTTCAGAATACGCAGTTGCATTTGCAGATTGAGGATCATGGCGCTGGTCACCTTTTCGGAGGTCACCTTCTTTTGTTGCTCACGCAGCGCTTGAAACTGATGGTCGAGCTCCTGCAGGTCGGAGAGCATTACGTTTTGTATGCTATCTGACACAGCCGCGCTTTTGAGCACCTGCTTACGTTCGGTGATCTCCTCGCGGTAGTAGCTTACGGCCTGGGTAAACTCATCATCAGCGGTCTGCCCATAGGCGCCCCCCCTGTCTGAGTTTATCGCCAGACGTTCATTTTCTGACGTACCATCATTATGGAATGTTCCTGCCCAATAGGCCACTACAGCTATCAGTATAGAAGCAGCTACCCCCATCCAGGGACGGAAAAAGATTTTCTTCTTGCGCTTATCACGCTCGTCAAGTTCAGCGTTGATCCGGTTCCAAAGATCCGGAGAGGCACGTTCGGTATCGAAAGCCTGCCTGTTTTCGCTAATGAAATCTTTAAGCTTATCTTTCATCCGCACATTTCATTTGTAAGCAATTTCCTGATCTTATTCCTGGCCCGGCTATACTGTGTTTTACTTGTACTTATCGTTATACCAAGTATCTCAGATATTTCCGAGTGGTCGTAGCCTTCTACAGCGTAAAGTGAAAACACCACTCTAAAGCCTTCGGGCAACTGCTCTATAGCGTGTTTAATTGCTTCCACGTTAAGAGACATGTCCTCTTCGCTGATTCCTTCATAGGTTTCTTCGGGTGTTTCATCCACACCGTGCATATCTTCCATGTAGTCTATATCCATTTTCTTTTTTCTCATGTGATTGATGGCATCGTTAATGACGATGCGTTTAAGCCATGAGCCAAAAGAGGACTCGAACTTGAAGGAATGAAGCTTAGTAAAAGCTTTTAAAAAGGCTTCCTGCAGTATATCCTCAGCCACGTCCCGCTGAGGAACCATCCGCAGACACACATTTAGCATGGCATCAGCATACAGGCGGTACAATTCGTATTGTGCCGCTCTGCTTCCATCCCTGGAAGCGATGATCAGATCCTTATGTATGTCTGCGTGGTTCAACGATCAGGTTTTCGCCAATTCCTAAATCTACACTAAAGACAAGGACTCAGAAACAGGGTTGCATCTGACACAAACTTTTTTTGAAAAAATAAAGGGATCAGGAGGAATGGGTGGGCTGTAGTCCTTCCTTTGCAGCCAGCTTTACAAGAAGCTTATAGGCTTCATCGTAATTATTGGGAATCTGCCCTTCCAGAATAGCATCTTTAATAGCATCCTTAAGGTCACCTACCGTACGGGAGGGCTTCAGGCTGAATATTTCCATGATCTGCTCTCCGGTAATGGGAGGTTGAAAATTACGCAGGTGATCTTTTTCCTCCACCACACGCATTTTTTTCTCCACCTTATCGAAATTCCTAAGGTACCGTTTTACCTTGTCGTCATTTTTGGAGGTGATATCGGCACGACAGAGGGTCATGAGTGCTTCTATATCATCCCCTGCCTCAAATAGTAATCTACGTACAGCCGAGTCGGTGATGTCTTCCTTTACCAGGGCAATAGGCCTTAGATGAAGGCGAACGAGCTTCCGCACAAAGCGCATCTTTTCGTTCATAGGCAAGCGCATACGGCGAAAGATCCCAGGAGTCATTTTGGCACCACGGTCTTCATGACCGTGGAATGTCCAACCGACTTTCTCATGAAAGCGCTTGGTGGCTGGCTTAGCAATGTCATGGAGTATGGCCGCCCAGCGCAGCCAAAGGTCATCAGACATTTCTGCGGTATTGTCCAGCACTTTAAGGGTGTGGTAAAAATTATCCTTATGTGAGCGGCCGTTGATTTTGTCCACTCCGTAGAGATCTACCATCTCGGGAAAGAACCGATGAAGCAGCTTACTGTAGAAGAGGAGCTTGAATCCGTAGCTGGGGACAGGAGACAGAATAATCTTATTGAGCTCATCGGTAATACGCTCCTGGGAAATGATATCCAACCGCTCGGCATTCTTTACGATCGCGTCAAAAGTATCTACCTCTATATCAAACGTAAGCTGCGAGGCAAAACGAATAGCGCGCATCATCCGAAGGGGATCGTCACTGAAAGTGGTTTCGGGATCAAGGGGGGTACGGATGGTCTTCTTTTTCAAGTCGTCCACTCCGCCAAATGGATCTATAAGCTCACCGTAGTTTGCCTTGTTAAGGCTAATGGCAAGGGCGTTTATAGTAAAGTCACGCCGCTTCTGATCATCTTCAAGGGTACCGTCTTCCACTATAGGTTTGCGGCTGTCACGCCTGTATGACTCACGCCTGGCGCCCACGAACTCTACGTCCCAGCCATCCTGCACCAGCATAGCTGTGCCAAAGTTTTTAAAAGAGGTGACTTTACACTGTGGGCCGATAAGACGGGCGACTTCATTGGCCAGCGCAGTACCGCTTCCCACACATACAAAATCTATATCTTTGGAAGAGCGCTTAAGAATAAGGTCCCGAACATAGCCCCCTACTAAGTAGGTTTCTAATCCTAAGTTTCCGGCAGCCTCCGTCACAAGCTTGAAAATACGATGTTGATCGAGGTGTTCGCTGAAATTCATAGGAATGTGCCCGTTAAATCCCCGGCAGGGGAAAGTTACACTTACTGAACGGCAGAGTAAAACTGCCGTTCATATAAATTTAATGCTCCCATCCAGACCGAGGCGGGCGGTTTTAGCCTGAGAGGAGCTTAAATACTTCTGCTGTAAAATTATAACATTATCGATTGGTGACAAAATTTCCTCATTTTGCACCTGATCGTCAAGGGGCAGATAGAAATGGGCATGACGCTTGCCCTTCAAATGCTTAAGCAGAACAGGCTCTTTTACCAGGGTGATGGCGATCTCTCCCCCGTCACGCAGCAAGTTCTCAGGTACGTTTTTACCCTCACCCATTATCAGGGTTAAAGGTTTTTCAGCAAATTCCATCAGGTCCCAGGCAATCTCAGGAATACGCGCCACGTAATCATATAACTGTGTGATATCATGTATCAATATCACAGCTTCGGCGTGCCTGCCAATGAGCGCAGTAGCTTTCTGCAGTGCCTCGAGATCGCTCACCAGCCCGATACAGGCCATCGGGTCCGACTCATCTTTATGCACAAGCGCCCTAAGGGAGCTGCCGTCTGTCACGTTCTGTTGACTCATCGTGTGTCACCTGGTTTTTTTGAGAAGGCGAATATGACTATTAAAAGGCTCTGCTGCAAACAGAAAGAAGGGGCAGGAAAACAAAAATAGCTGCCCTGGTATAGAAGGCAGCTATTAATTTTTTCAACACTGTGTTAAAAAGTAGGACAGGGAATAAACTTCTCCTTACGCTTTACTTTTCGCATATCGCGGCTGGTCCACTCGAATATGATGGATACTTCATGCGCTCCCCCAATGTCTGCGCCCAGTTCGGATACGGTCATGTCGTAACTGTAGTTGATATTAAGCTGGTCAAACATGAGCCCGAAAATAAAGGCTATAGCGTCCTGATCAGCATTATCACGCACATTCTGCTGAATAGGAATACCACGATACCAGAATCCTACCATGATGGGGAAATACTGGAACTGCATGCCCACATCCAGCTGATCGAACTTACCCTGCGACTTATAGAGAAATGAAGGGGCAAGACTGGCTACACGGTCTGCTTTACGCACACCCTGGTTAAGGTGAAAGCGAAACCCACCATGAAGGGTCACTTTCATGGGTATGGTACTTGTATTTCCCAGCATACTATAGTTAGGCTCATTTACATGATAGGCAGAGGCACCGAGCCACACATTTTTATTATAAAGCAAAAAGCCGAGACCAAAGTCGAAGAAGCTGGTACCCCCAATGTTCTTCACCGTGGGATCAAGGGATGGAGGCACGTCATCTCTGGACCCGAACTCGAGCTGGTCACCAAAGAGCAGTTTGTCAATATTAATATCCCGAAGACCGTAACCAAAACTAAGGCCGGGTGAAAGCACCCAACGGTCACGCATCTGTATCTTGTAAGCGTATTGCAGTCCGATCTGGGTACTTCGGAGGCCCGCCGTACCAGCCTTATCCGTAGAAATAAGTATCCCCACGCCGCTATTTACCGGCTTCAGGTTTAAGTCATATGAAAAGGCATAGGTAGTGAAGGCCTGGGGGAGTGCCGGCCACTGCGTACGGTGTATGGCCGCCGCGCGTTGGTGGTCTGTACTACCGGCAAAGGCCGGATTAAGGTACAGGGGAGCAGAATAGTATTGGGAAAATTGCGGATCCTGTGCTGCCACCTTCCCGGCTACTGCCACCATCAGAAATAGAAAACTTATAATCGCTCTTTTCATGAATACCTCTATACACACATTTTACAATCCATAAGCCGGTGCTATCGAACCAGCGTCACATCACCCACACGGGTCACCTGTTCCCCGTTGATATACCTGAAGGTCAACTTATACACATACACATCCGGTGCACAGAGCTGCCCTTTGTAGTAGCCGTCCCAGCCTACATTCTTATCCTCACTTTCAAAAAGCAACTCTCCCCAGCGGTTAAATATCTGCATGTTAAACTCGGTCACTCCTTCCATAAGTGGCAGGAACACATCATTCACTACAGCACCACCACCAGGTACCTCTCCACCAATAGGGCCATCGAGGTTAGGTGTAAAGGCATTGGGGATTCGTACCTCGCCGCCTTCTACGGCATTAATAGCCTTTTCTATCAGCAAGGTATCCGTACAGCCATCTGCTCCTATCGCAATCAGCTTGATATCGTACACGCCGGGAGTTGCATAGGTGTGTACCGGTTCATAATCCTCATAAGTAGTGCCATCACCAAAATCCCAAATGTATTGGTCTGCTTTATAGCTTAGGTTTACTGTATACACAGGCATATCCGGCAGGTATACGGTACGTGGCCTTACATTAAATGAGGCGCGGGGATTTTCATATACCTCTATATAGGACTCTTTCACTTCCTCTACATCTACTCCCAGATCATTGCTGGCGGTAAGCCTTACGCTGTATATGCCAGGTTGGGTGTAGGTGTACACTGGGTTTTTGACAGTTGACGTACCCAGATTATCACCAAATTCCCAGAAGTAAGTATCCTCACGGGCAAATTTGGTCTGGTTCGTAAACTCAACCGTAAGCGGTGCACAACCGCTGCGGGGTGTCCCCACAAAATCTACTATTGGCAGTACAGGCTCGATAGTAACCTGTCGAGAGTACTCAGACACACAGCCCCCATCATTTTTCAGTGTAAGTTTGATCTCGTATACACCATAGCCAGCATACGTATGGGGTACCGGATCAGTGTCGGTACTGGTTGCACCATCTCCCCATTCCCAAAGATAATCCCAGTCACCCGCGCTGCTCTGATTAGTAACGGTAACCGTAGCGTCGGGCAGCACCTGCCTTTCGGGCGTGGCGTCAAAGGCTGCGCTCATATCAGGGTATACGAATATATCCCACACCTTACTCTTTTGGCAGCCATATTGGCTCTCCGCCTCATATCTCACCTCAAACACGATCATTTCTGTCGTGGTATTATTAAAGGTGTAGGAGAATGTCTGATTATTAGACACCGTGGTATAGTTGGTTTCTCCTGCTGACTTGTTACGAATCATCCAGAAATGGCTACCACTTACCCCCGTACTGTTATTGGGGAAGAAGTTTACATCCAGCGGAGCACATCCCGTGGTCACGTCCGGCTCCACTCTCAGGGTAATAGTAGGATATACTGTTACCACCTTACTCATGATGGCTTTACAGCCGGTCACCGTGTGAGTAGCCTCAAGGGTTACTGTATATTTTTTCTCACCTGTAGCTGCTGCATTCACAAACTGGTGTGGTACATCAGGGTTATTATTTACCTCTTCTACTCCCGTACCATCGTTCCACTTCCACAGATAGTCTACGTTCGGGCGGATATCTCTATTTTTAAAGATCATATCCACAGGCGAGCAGCCGGGGGTTCCCTCTATATCGAAATCCGCTGTCACTTTAGGATATACTGTAAGGGTTCTCACTGCCTCACTGGTACAACCGTTAGCCGATGAAGCAACCAGACGTATCTGGAATTCCATATCTACATTACTGTCATTCGAAACCCCGTCACGCTCCAACTCTGCGATGTCAAGAGGCTGCCAAGTGGGATTGCCCACTTCACGGATGTACCACTCATTAGTCTGTGCACCAAGTGTGTAATCGGTTATGGCAATACTCACATCAGAGCAGCTTTCTTCAGGTACCAGCTCAAAGTTTGCCAGTATCTGAGGAGCAAGAGTCACCTGCTTTGTTACTTCCTTGATACAGCCGTTAGGCGTCTCTATACGCAGAGTAAGGTTGCGCACGCGATTAGAGAAGTAAGAACTATTAGTAAATACCAGGGTCTCCGGGGCTGCTACCGAACTTTGATCCACACCTTCGAAGAACCAGGTGTACACAGTTCCCGGAGGGTTAAGGTTATTCTTGATACCCAGGTTTTCAACCTCTATATGATAAGGGTCACAGGCCGGCATAGGTGTCAGTATATTAAAGTCGCCACGCGGCTCAGGACTTACGTCTACCTGTAGTGTCTTCACATCGGAACACCCCTCGGCAGTAAAGGCCTCCAGTTTCACCTCATAGGCTTTTACCACTGTTGAGGTGTTAGGAAGGGTGATTTTCCTGAAGCCCGCATCTGTAGTGGTAAAGAATTCTGAGTTATCAGACAGATCCGTGAAGGTCCACTGAATGGAGGTTGCATTAGCCCAGTTAGGTTCCACCACCACTTCCATCGGGGCACAACCGGTCTCATTAGCCAGGTCAAATTCTGCCACCGCATTTACTGCCGGGCGGAAGCTCTCCTGGGCAGAGCTAAAATCACACCCTTCCGGGGTGATTGCCTCAATTTCGAATATGTACTGCTGGCCTTCCTCATCGAAAACAAAATCGACAAAGTCACCGGCTGGAAGATTGATACGGTCTACGTTCAGCCCATAGCTCACTACCAGTTCGAATACCGTTCCTGCCGGAGCTCCGGAAGTGGTGTTAGTAATGGTTCTGGTGACCGGGGCACAGCCAGTGCTGTTGTCAAATGTGTAGTCTACTGTAAAAGGAGCAGACTGCTTATTGATTACTATGTTATCAATAGTTTCAACACTCTCGCATCCATTGGCATTCGTTGTGATCAGCTTGATATCAATAGTTTTATCAGGGTCGGTACTGGTTGGCCTGGGAAAGTCGAGAGAGAACCGCTCACGATACAGGGCCGACTGGTAAATGATACCATCTATGTCCCAGCGATAATCAGCCATGCTCTTCTGGGTTGCCTCAAACTCCACCCGCACAAGGTTACAGCTACTTACAATTGGGGTAGCAGTAAAGCCGGATTGAGGAGCGGGATATATCTTTACCAATTCCTGATCAGGCGAGATACAGGTACCGGCCTTTTCAGGCATCATAATCACTGTAAAGTTCTCCCTTACGTTTGTATTATTAAGAAAGGTATAGCTAAACTGGCCCCAGTCACTGGCAAGAGGATCGGTCTGAACCACAGGAGTGGTTACGTTATTACCAGCAGCGTCTTCTACATACCAGATAATGCGATCAGGGTTTAGGGAAAGCGTGGAGGACGTAGCCTGATAATCAAATGTTTCCCCGCTGCAATAGTCTCTGCTGAGATCATAGTTACTGGTAAACTCACCTAACGCACCGGGGTTGACGATAATATCCACAGGGCTTGTGTAGTCCTCACAGCCTTCTGTACTTACTACTTTCAGATACGAACGGTAGTAGTGCTTATCAGTGGTGCTAAAGTTAGAGTAGTCATATGTAAACCTGGGGAAATCGGCAGCAGTCTGGTCAACAAGCCTTTCTTTTATGTCCCCATTTTCAATATCTTCCGTTACCAGGTAGTACTCATCGATAGTAACCCCACTGGGCTGGGTGACATCTATTTCATAAGTAACCCTTTTTATTGGACACCCGGCGCTATCTATCAGGCTCATGCCCGCAGTAGGCAGCTTATTTACCACTACAGTATTTGAAATCACAGTGGGGCAGCTCTTTTGACTACTTACCCGATAGGCTACCTCATAATTGCCCGGACCGGGGAAGAGGTACTTCACACTATCCGGCTCGGAAGTGGTGGTATACTTAGGGTCCGGATCCGGAGTAAAGGTAACGCCATCGTAACTGAAGTCCCATTCAAATAAGCTCAGCGCATCGCCATTTACATTAGCCGGCAGTGTAGAGACAGGTATGATCTTTACCGAATCACCCGTACAGACAGGGGTCTGTACTGTAAATGAGGTTTCCGGGTGAGGATAAATATACACATCTACATAGTCGTTCGTCTGGCAACCGGTAATGTTATCGGTAGTACGCAAACGCATGGCGTACTTTCCATACTTGTCAAACTGGATGGTGGGAGGGTCGCTACCAGTCCATGACAGCGAGTCTACTGCGGAATTGCGCTCAGTAAGTCTCCAGCGCTTGGTGTAAGAGTTTCCACCGGGGTTAGAAGATTGATCTGAGAAATCGACAGATATAGGCGTGGTACCATCATAGCAGAATTCAAGCACGCCGGGACTAACCTGATAGCCATTTTCGGCATCATTCGTACCTACCCGGGCCTGTACAGCTTCTATCACGTTGATATCCACCTCATCTACGATTACGCAGCTACCCACCGCAATGCTGGGGTTGCTCAGCGTAAGGCGAATTCTTTTCGGGCCAGGTGTGGAGAAGCTGCCAAAACGGGTTTCCTTAGGATCATCATCGTTCTGCGTCCAGATGGATACTTCTGAACCGGAAGACATATCAAATATTTCCCAGTCGAATGAGTAACCGCGATTTCTCAGATTGCTCTGGTTAGCAGCTATAAAACGTACGTCTTCACCAGGACAAAAGGTAGTGGCTTCTACATCATTACTGCGGGCAGCGTATATTCTGTCAAGAGGAGGAGTATCCACGATCTCCACAATGCCTATGGCCTCTACCGGAGCCTCCCCGTTAGGGAAAGGGTTACATACGTTCCAGTTCTCTATAGTAATGACAAATATGTCGCCGACATTTTCCGCACCACTGGCGGGCATAGAGATAGGCAGTGTAATTTCATTAGGACCTGTCACCGGGGCAGGCATGGTAATCACACCGCGAGGATCAGCATACTCGCCCATGATCAGGGCACCCGTAGCATCAGTCACCTGCACGCCATCCACGTACATATTGGGAATACGGTTTGCATCGCCTGTTAGGTTAGACCCATAACGAAAACGTATCCAGCGTGTATCTTCGTTAGGAGACACCGCCTCTACTGAACGGTTACAGTTCATGAAGGTAGCATCAGCAAATGTCACTGTAAAAGGATTCCCCACACACACCTCGTGTACGTTCGGAGCCAGTTCTACTACTCCGCCCATTTCATTATCCTGTCCGTAAGAGATCAGAGGTTGCACCTGGCGAATAGACCCCCCGTCACAAGCGACACCATCATAAACGGGATAGGCTTCAGGGGTATAGGTACACATGGAGCCGGCCGCATAAACGAACTGCTCCCGAACCACATAATAGTTAGGGAGTGTGGGGTGAGGAGCAGCAGGATAACGTTGAACTGTGTTAAACTCATCATTCCACCGGATCTCTATCTCGATTCGATTCGGATCGAATGCAGGATCCGCCAATGCGGTCGATTTCACTCCAAAAAATACCTCAATATCCCCTAATACCGGTGCACAGGTAGTGGCTGTATGGTTGATAGAACCCTGCAAACCGACGCTAAAGACGGAATTACAGTCCAACTGGGCCATTGTCACCCCCGGTATAAGCAGGATAAAAACGGTATAAATCAGATAAAATACCCCTTTCCTCATATTACTGCTCTATTGTAGGTTGATAGGAAGTCTTTAAAAATTCATATCTTTATGATTGATAATCAGATACAAGTATTTACCAGACTTATCATTATACAATGTTAGCCTAAGGGGCCTACTTAAAAAATTGAATTGTGGAATGCTTATTACAGGGATAGTATCTGATTGTATAATAGAAATGGTCGTCCGAATGCACGGACACGGCAGGAGAATTATCAGAAAATCAAAACTAATTAGTTGCTAATTCCTATTCATCAGTACCTTTATACTTGCCTGTGCATAAATGTGGAAGGTTTAAATGTAAATCATACATCCACTAATGGCGATAGGATTATTTTAATGTTCATGTAATTTTTAGGGAAAATTACTTGCAGCCTATCACCCTTCACACTATATAATATAGGCGTAACCGGTCCCAGGTAATTGGCACTCTCCACAGGGCTGAATTTCTTTATTATTTCTTTACCTTTGTATCCCATAAGCGCGATTCACACTCAGAACTCCTTATGGGCAACACCAAATTCATCTTTGTTACCGGCGGCGTAACATCATCATTAGGCAAAGGCATTATTTCTGCATCTCTGGGCAAGCTACTCCAGGCCAGAGGGCTGAAAGTCACTATCCAGAAGTTCGACCCCTATATTAATATCGACCCGGGTACGCTCAACCCTTATGAGCACGGCGAGTGTTATGTAACCGATGACGGGGCCGAAACTGACCTGGACCTCGGACACTATGAACGATTCCTGAACATCACTACCTCTCAGGCAAATAACGTGACCACAGGCCGCATCTATTATAATGTGATCACAAAAGAGAGAAAGGGTGATTACCTGGGTAAAACCGTGCAGGTGGTACCTCACATTACTGACGAGATCAAGCGGAGTATTTTTAGCCTGGGCGAAACAGGCGACTATGACATTGTGATTACGGAAATAGGGGGCTGCGTGGGTGACATTGAGTCTCTCCCCTTTATAGAGGCCGTGAGACAGGCCCGCTGGGACCTGGGCGCTAATAACGCCCTGGTGATACACCTCACTCTCGTCCCTTACCTCAAATCTGCCGGTGAGCTGAAAACCAAGCCTACTCAGCATAGCGTAAAACAGCTTCTGGAAAGCGGTATCCAGCCTGATATACTTGTGTGCCGTTCCGAGCATCGCCTTCCCATGGATATCCGCAAAAAAATGGCGCTTTTCTGCAATGTGCATATCAATTCGGTCATTGAAGCACTGGATGCGGAAACGATATACGATGTACCCATCCTGATGAGAAAAGAAAAGCTGGATGAAAGGGTATTATCAAAGCTAAAGCTTAGCAACAAAACAGAACCTGACATAGACAGGTGGAAGGAGTTTCTCGGAAGGCATAAAAACCCTACCAATGAAGTAAAAATTGCACTTGTAGGTAAATACGTAGAACTGCCGGACGCCTATAAATCTATAGCAGAAGCTTTTACCCATGCCGGAGCGGAAAACGAATGCCGCGTGAACCTGGAGTGGGTGCATAGTGAAGAGATTACTAGCGAAAACGTACTCTCACTATTAGCTAACATGGATGGCATACTCGTGGCACCAGGGTTTGGTGAGCGTGGCATCCAAGGTAAACTAATTGCGGCACAGATAGCTAGGGAGCAGCGTATCCCCTTCTTTGGCATCTGCCTTGGCATGCAGTGCGCCGTAATCGAGTTTGCCCGAAACGTGCTCAATCTGGAAGGGGCAAACTCTACGGAAATGGACCCGGAGACGGCCCATCCTGTGATAGGACTCATGGAAGAACAAAAAAATATTACGCAAATGGGCGGAACCATGAGACTAGGGGCGTATGTTTGCCGTCTGAATAAAGGCACTAAGGCTTATCAGGCGTATGACAAGTTCTCTGTGACGGAAAGACACCGTCACCGGTACGAGTTTAATAATACCTACCTGGAGGACTTTAAAAAAGGCGGCATGATCGCCTCTGGTAAAAACCCTGATACCGGCCTTGTGGAGATGATCGAGCTGAAAGACCACCCGTGGTACGTAGGCTCACAGTTTCATCCGGAGCTAAAGAGCACGGTGCTTACTCCCCACCCTTTGTTTGTGAACTTTATTAAAGCCGCCATCGGGTATAAAAAAGACAAGGAGAGTAAGGACAATAAGTAAATAGCGACTTTAATTTATAGTATTACGCAATAGACGAATGGATAAGAATCAGGCAGTCGGACTGCTGCTGATGTCACTGCTACTTGCGGCTTACTTCTGGTTTTTCAGCGGTAACCCGGAACAGCAGGTGCAACAGCCGGAGCAGGCTCAGACAGAATTGACGGAAGATTCCACCACCACTACGGCGCCCGAAGAAACGCAGCTCTCTGAAGAGGACGATTCGCTGCGAAGACAGCGTATGAGTAGCCGCTATGGCAACTTTGCTGCCGCTACGGAAGGTACGGAAGCCGAAACAGTACTCGAGAATGAGCTGGTAAAAGTAACCTTAAGCAATAAAGGCGGTAGCATAAACCGTGTACAGCTTAAAAATTATACCACCTGGGATGATAAACCACTATACCTGGTAACCCCGGAAAGCAGCAAAATGAGTATGGTCATGAATCAGAATGGCCGTCAGATAGATTTACGTGATCTTTACTTTGAACCTACTGAAGTAGACTCACTGCAAAATGGCATCGCTTACGTTCTTAATACGGGCGATGGCAAGACGATAACCCAGGTTTATTCTCTTCAGGAAGATGGTTATGTCATTAACTACAGCCTGATGGGTGAGGGTGCAGCCGCACTGGGTACCTCTCCCCTGCAAATTAGCTGGATGGATGAGCTGGGTCGTTACGAGCGGCGCATAGAGGAGAGCCGCCAGAAAATGAAGGTTAACTACTACACGGCAGAGGGTGACTTTGAGGATTTTGGTGAGAATGTAGTGGATGATGAAGTATCTGAAATGCTGGACGAGCCTGTAAAATGGATCGGTCTGAAGCAGAAGTTCTTTACTTCAGCCATTATTGCCGAGAAGGCTTTTGCCCCCGGTACCCAGGTGGATCTTTCCATTCCCTCCTCTAACGATGTGGTAAAAACAGCTGAGGTAAAACTTACCTACCCGGCTGATCAGCTCAATGCACCTGTAAACTTCGACTTCTACTACGGACCTAATAACTACCAGGTATTAAAGAAGGTAACAGACGGGTTTAGCGAAAACGTGGACCTGGGCTGGGGTATTATCAGTTGGTTTAATAAGTTTCTGATCATACCGATCTTCCAGTTCCTGGAGAATTACATCGGTAGCTATGGCATTATCATCATCATACTTGTGGTGATCATCAAAATACTGCTATTGCCTCTCAGCTACAAGTCCTACATAAGCATGGCTAAGACAAAAGTCCTGAAACCTGAACTTGACGAGCTAAAGGAGAAGTACGGTGATGACATGCAAAAGCAACAGCAGGAACAGATGAAGTTGTATCAGAAGGTAGGTATCAACCCTATCAGTGGGTGTATACCTATGTTATTGCAGCTACCCATACTCCTGGCCATGTTTAACTTCTTCCCTAACTCGATAGAGTTACGGCAGGAGCCTTTTCTGTGGGCAAACGACCTTTCTACATACGACGCACTCATTCAATTGCCATTTGACATACCCATGTTTGGCAGCCACCTGAGTCTCTTTGCATTGCTTATGACAGCCTCTACCCTGCTCTACACCTATACTAACCAGCAGATGAGCACGGTACAGGGCCCTATGAAGAACATCGGTTACATCATGCCAGTGGTGTTCTTCTTCGTACTTAATAGCTTTGCTGCAGGTCTTACGTTCTACTACTTTGTAAGTAACGTAGTAACCATGATCCAGCAGCCTCTTATCCGTAAGTTTGTAGATGACGATAAGATCAGGGCTATTCTTGAGGAGAACAAGCGCAAGGCAGGTACTAAGAAGAAGTCCGGCTTCCAGGCCAGACTTGAAGATGCTATGAAAAAAGCAGAGGAAACCCGCCGCCAGCAGCAGGATGATAAAAAGAAAAGAAAGCGCTAAGCGCTTTCCTCTAATAAAAAAGAGGCTGCCTTGTTTTGATACAAGGCAGCCTCTTTTTTTACCCTCGCGTATAATAAGCCATCTAATAGTACATTGTCTTCTGTCTGTTCTCAACATCAAAAGAGTGCAATAGCTTATGCGTGATAAGCCTTCTATAATTTATTGTATAGTCGCCGGCAGCTACCCAATAAAAAAAGCCGGATGGGACCGGCCTTTTAATTTCTCATTTGATGGCGTAAAAGGGCTTATTATCCGCTAACCAGTACAGTATTTGGGCACCCCCCAAACTGCTCGGTAGGACAATCCAGCATACTGGGGTTAATAGCATCTGCTTTAAGGCCTGCTTTGATATTATCCATAGCAGCCGTTCTAAAGCTTTTCAAGTTGATTTCTATAAGGTTTAATTTCTGCTTTTTCATAGGGTGTAAATTTATTTATGGTTTAAAATGAAGTTTGATTTCTCATAAAAATACTTGCTTGCCAGGCTAGCATATCGCTGATTGGTTCTTCTCACTCCTCATGAGAAAGGAGACTGAATAAAGGTAACTTATAAGAGCTAATTTAGAATAATCGCAACTAAGATTAATAGCCTTACTGGTCAAGTCTTATTACCACCTTTTCACAACTACAAAAGTTACTTCTTTTAAAACAGACAAGCAATTATGAAAATCAGCCCGCATCATAAATAGGAAAAATCCTAACCTCCGAGCCAAACCATACAAATTATTCCAGGCTATAGGCAATAAAAAAAGCCAGTTCACACTGGCTCGTAAATTTTCTAAGGCCTGCCTTTTAGGAGGTTCTTCTTATCACGCCGGATCGCAATAGCGCCCTATGCAGTCTGTCTCGCAGTTTGCTATGCTACCATCAACTTCTGCTATTCGCTCAAGCCCGCCACGTACATGTCTGCTATCAGCAGTAGTAAAGCTTTTCACTTTTAATTCATTGAGAGTGAGTTGTTTCTTTTTCATAATGTGATTAGTTACTACGAATTATAACTTGTATGTGATCTACCGGTAATGCAAGTAATTATTTTACTACCGATAAATGTGGTAAAATATAATTCTACAAAAGCTAAAACACAACAAAAAACCCCGACTTACGTCGGGGTTTTAAGCTAATTCCTGAACTAATAATTATACTCTTACATGACCGGCTGGTCCTGAGAAGCAAAGTCTACACGCTCCAGACGAGGAATGTTCATCGGGTTAGGCTCAAGTCCTTTTACGTAATTTTGTTTCAGACGCAATACTTCATCATAGAACAATACGATAATCGGAGCTTCTTCAACAATGATGTTGTCCATAGCCTGGTACATATCTACCCTGTTAAAGCCTTCGCTTTCGTAACGCGCTTTATTATACAGATCGTCGAATGCCTTGTTGCTGAAGTTAGTCTTATTAGGACCGGCAGGAGCGAAGTTGCCACTGTAGAACATTGACAGGTAGTTTTCAGCATCAGGGTAATCACCCAACCAGCTACCACGGAAGAATACCACCTTACCGTTATCTACCATTTCCTGGTGAGTTGCCACTTGGTTAATTTCAATGTTTACCTTCACGCCGATAGCTTCCCACTGCTTTTGCAGGTACTCAATGATGGGCTTACTCTGAATAGTTGTATGAAGAGTAAGCTCAGGCACACCTTTACCCTCAGGGAAACCAGCTGCTTTCAAGTACTCAGCAGCTTTCTTAGGGTCATATGTGTATCCTTTTACTTTGTCACGGCTGAATGACGGCAAGGCCTCAGGCACGATACCACTGGTACCAGGTGTACCCAGTCCGTTAAGCAGGTAGCTAATCATCTCCTCACGATTGATGGCAGAGCTAAGTGCTTTACGGAAGTCTTTATTAAGAAGAGGGTGATTTTTGTTCTCGTACTTATCAGGGTTCATCATGAAACCGATGTACTCCGTGTTCAGGTAAGGCACCTTCTGCACGACAAACTTTTCTCTCAGTTCTTCTTTTACTTCACCGTTCTCAGCAAGGATCTGTTCTGTCAGGTCGGCCTGGTTACCGCTCATGAAGTCAAGCTTGCCCTGTTGGAAAGTCATAAACTCCTGGTTCTTGTCATTGATAAACGTAACCTGTACAGCATCCAGGTGAGGAAGCTGACGCCCATTTTCATCTTTTCTCCAGTAGTTTTCGTTTCTCAGAAGGATCAGGTTGTTACCCTCTTCCCAGCTTTTGAAAACGAAAGGTCCGGTACCAATAGGATGGGTACGGAAGTCTTTGCCGTATTTCTCCACTGCCTCCTGAGGTACTACAAAAGCGTAAGGCATAGTAAGAATCTCAAGAAAAGGACCGAAAGGCTTTTCGAGACGCAATACTAAGGTGTAATCGTCCACGGCTTCGATCCAGTCCTCTGCGATCTCTCCGTTTTCGTCACGCTTAACTTTGTCATTAAAGATCCACGCGCCAGTGCTCGCGGTAGCAGGATCCAGAATTCTTTTAAATGAATAAACGAAGTCGGCAGCCTTTATCTCACGGCCTTTACCTCCTTCAAATACTTCATTGTCATGAAAGTTGACACCTTTTCTTATACGAAACGTATAAGTAGTACCGTCTTCGCTGATCTTCCAGGTGTCAGCCAGGCTGGCTACCGGGTACAGATCCTCATTAAGCTCGAACAGGCCATTGAACATCTGGGTGGTAGCCCAGATATTTGCCTGGTTACGGGCAAAAGCAGGATCGAGGGAACTAATGCCCTCAGCCTGATTATACCTAAATACTTTTTTTTGTCCTGCGTCCTCACGGTCGGTTCCGCCACTGCTACTACATGACGCTAAAAACCCCACTACGGCCACGGACAATAGAAATTGTCTCAACATAATGCTGTCGATTTTGGAATGAAACTTCTATCTTTGCTATAAATCCGACCTAAATTTTGGCCTATTTTTGAATAAATAAAAACCCATTTATGCGAATAACTTACTACGGTCACTCATGCTTTCTCGTAGATACAGGAAGCCATAAATTACTTTTTGATCCGTTTATTACGCCAAATGAACTAGCCAGTAATATCGAAATATCATCCGTGGAGGCTGATTTCATACTCCTTTCGCACGGACACGAAGATCATATTGCTGACGTTATGAAGGTTTATGAAAACACAAAAGCCACGGTAATAAGTACTTACGAAGTGGTTGGTTACTTCCAAAAACAGGGTGTGGAAAACGCACAGCCGATGAATCACGGGGGTAGCTGGCAGTTCGACTTCGGAAAGGTAAAAATGGTCAGTGCAATCCATTCAAGCAGCTTTCCGGACGGTAGCTACGCTGGCAACCCGGCAGGTTTTGTGGTGCAGACCGAAAAAGATACTTTCTACTACGCCGGAGACACCGCACTGACAATGGATATGAAGCTGATTGCTGAGCAATTCAAAATTGATTTTGCTTTCATGCCTATCGGTGATAATTTCACGATGGACATCCATGATGCTGTCAAGGCTGCAGAGTTTGTAAATACGGAGAAAATCATAGGTATGCATTACGATACCTTTCCTTACATAAAAATCGACCACGAACAGGCAAAAAATATCGCGGCCAATGGCAAAAAAGACCTAACTTTGATGCAGATTGGTGAAAGTATTACTATATAATAAGTGTGAATGGGTAAAACGATAGCGATTGCCAACCAAAAAGGTGGAGTAGGCAAAACCACAACGGCTGTGAACCTTGCAGCCAGTTTAGCTGCATTAGAATACAAAACGCTGATCGTCGATGCCGATCCGCAGGCAAACTCTACCTCTGGTGTTGGGGTCAACCCGAAAGAAATCGAAACCAGTATTTACGAGTGTATGGTCGATGATATCGACCCGAAGGAGATTATACTTGAAACTGATATAGACTACCTCTACCTCCTGCCATCTCATATTGATCTGGTAGGTGCTGAGATAGAAATGGTCAATCTGCAATCCCGTGAAGAAAAAATGCGGGCTGCGCTAAAAGACTTACAGAATGACTATGACTTTATCATTATCGACTGTTCTCCCTCACTAGGTCTTATCACGATTAATGCCCTTACAGCGGCTAACTCAGTGATCATACCTGTGCAATGTGAATACTATGCCCTGGAAGGGTTGGGCAAACTGCTAAATACCATTAAGATTATCCAGTCCCGGTTAAACCCTGACCTGGAGATAGAAGGTATTCTGCTAACGATGTATGATATGCGTCTTCGTCTCTCCAACCAAGTGGTAGAAGAGGTACAGACGCATTTTAAAAACATGGTATTCGATACCCTGATACCCAGAAACATTAAACTAAGTGAATCGCCCAGTTTCGGTATTCCGGCTATTGCCCACGATGCAGAAAGTAAAGGAGCTATCAGCTACCTTAACCTTGCCAGGGAAATACTGGAACAGAATGGATTGGAACAGTAGCAGATGAGTGATAAGAAGCCGACTAAGCGTAGAAATGCATTGGGAAGAGGATTAGGAGCCCTCCTGGAAGACAGCGATACTTCTAAGGGAAAAGAACGTGGCTCCGGCCGTGAAGGCGGTGAGGTAGGTTCCATTAATGAGATTCCCCTTACACATATTGAAACCAACCCCTACCAGCCTCGTGTGCATTTTGACGAAGATGCCCTCCAGGAACTGGCAGAGTCTATAAAGACTCAGGGAATTATCCAGCCTATTACTGTAAGGCAACTGGATAAGGACCGTTTTCAGTTAATTTCCGGTGAGCGTCGCTTTCAGGCCTCTAAAAAAGCGGGACTAGAGAGCATACCTGCTTACGTTCGAAAGGCTAACGACCAGCAGATGCTGGAAATGGCACTTATCGAAAACATTCAGCGGGAAAACCTTAACCCCATTGAAATAGCCCTCTCATACCAGCGGCTTATAAGCGAGTGCGACCTGAAGCAGGAACAACTGGGTGAGCGTGTAGGTAAAAACCGTACTACAGTAAATAACTATCTGCGCCTGCTGCGCCTGCCTCCGGATATTCAAATTGCTCTTCGAGACGGTAAGCTTAGTATGGGTCATGCCCGTGCCCTTATCAACATTGACAATATAGATAAGCAGCTACACCTATTTAATAAGGTGGTTCGCGAAGAGCTCAGCGTCCGGAAAACAGAGGCCCTGGTACGGGAAGCCATGTCAGGGGGAGAACCCAAAAAGGCACCGGAAAAAAGCAAAAACCCTGAGCAGGAATACGAAATACGTCAGCTACAGACCCGCTTAAGTAGCCGGTTTGGCACCCGTGTGCAGGTAAAGGCAGACGATCAGCAAAAAGGAGAGATTAAGATCCCTTTTGTGTCGGCGGAAGACCTGAATCGTATTCTTGAAATCCTTGAAGAACAATGATCCGGTACGGGGCGGTTATCTTATTTACCCTGTCTATAGCCTATCTCATAGCCATACCGGCCCGGGCACAGGAGGTTATTACTGAGCAACCGGACACTGTCCGCAGCTCAAACCCTCTACCCGCCTATGAGGAAGACTCCGTACAGAATGCCGAGATCATCATTCTGAATGATACGGTTCCCCCCGGGCCTGTGTATGAGCACATGGAAAACAGGTCGATAGATGAGGTAGGCCTGATCAGCCTCAGACCGAACAAAAAAATCCCCGGACGAGCCTCGTTACTGTCCGCCGTTATGCCCGGACTCGGACAGGTTTACAATGGCAAATATTGGAAAGTCCCCGTCATTTACGGAGGATTTGCCATGTTCGGATACCTTATCAATTACAATAATGAGAACTACCAGGAATTCCGTGCCGCTCTTTTCGCAGAAATTGACGGTGATGATTCTACGGTGAATCCTTTTGAGGGAGTTCTTAGCGAAGCCTCTCTGAGACGCCGTACGGACCTTTTCAGGCGTAACAGAGATTTCAGTATGATACTTGCAGGCGTGTGGTATCTGCTGAATATAGTAGAGGCGCACGTGGATGCGCACCTGCAGGAGTTCGATGTAAGCGAAGATATTTCCATGCGCTTTGAACCTGTGGGAGGAAATAACGGCATCATGTTTGCTGGAGTGGGACTTACAATTATCTTAGACAAATGAATATTCTCCTGATCGGATATGGAAAAATGGGTCATGCTATCGAAGAGATAGCAAAAGAAAGAGGCCATACCATTACCGGTGCACTCAATAGCGAGGAAGAAAGAAATGCCTGGAAAGGTGAGGCAGATGTGGCTATCGAGTTTAGCCAGCCGGATGCAGCTTTCGACAACATCCATTTTGCTATTGAAAGGGGGATACCCGTAGTATCAGGAACGACAGGATGGCTGGAGAGGCAACACGACGTGGCTACTCTTTGCGAAAAACACAATGGCGCCTTTTTTTATGCCTCTAATTACTCCATCGGTGTTAATATATTTTTCCGCGTAAACCGCTACCTCGCCGACATCATGGGTCAGCAAGAGGGGTATGATGTGGAAATGGAAGAGGTACACCACACGGAGAAAAAAGACGCTCCCAGCGGCACAGCCATTACTCTGGCAGAAGATATCATTGAACGTGTAAAGCAAAAAAGCCGTTGGGTAAACGAAACTACGGAGGAAAAAGACGCACTGGGAATTTCCTCATTGCGGATAGACAAGACACCGGGTACTCACACCGTTACCTATTCATCTGACATAGACTCCATCGAGATAAAGCACACGGCTCATAGCCGTAAAGGCTTTGCACTGGGTGCAGTAGTTGCGGCTGAATGGCTCAGCGGCAGACAGGGAGTATTTGGTATGGATGATATGTTGCCATTTTAATCCGGCAGCTTAAATCTCAGATCTGATGAGCATTTTGACAAAAAAAGGAAAGGCTGAAGGACAAACAAGCAGTAAGCCTAAGAAAAAAAAATCCCAAACCCGGGAGTGGGCCGATGCAATTTTGTTTGCGGTGATAGCTGCCACCATCATCAGATGGCTGTTTCTGGAAGCGTTCACCATACCTACCCCTTCTATGGAAAACAGCCTGCTTGTAGGCGATTTCTTATTTGTAAGTAAAATTCATTACGGTCCGCGTACTCCTAAGACCCCTCTGCAGGTACCTTTGACCCATCAGACAGTTTGGTTTACTGACATTCCCAGCTATGTAGACTGGCTACAGCTGCCTCAGTATCGCCTTCCCGGATTCTCTGAGATTACCCGCAATGACGTGATCGTGTTCAACTACCCAAAAGAGATGGAGCACCCGGTAGATCTGAAAACGAACTATATAAAAAGGGCGATAGGCATGCCTGGCGATGTTCTTGAGATCAAAGATGGCCAGGTTTACATCGACGGTAAAGCGGCAGAAAACCCTGAAGGCATGCAGTTTATGTACATCATAGTACCCAAGAGCGGTCGCCTTCCTGACCAGGTTTGGGACCGGGTAGAGGTAAACCCGGAAGATGTCATGACAGTGCAGGCAGGCTACCTGGCGGCTATGAAACCTGAAAATGCCGAAGCCCTCAGAAATTATTCAAATGTAAGCTCAGTTGAGCGCTACCCTTTTAAGGAGGGAGAACTGGCAGGAGATATATTTCCCAACCCAAGCCGTTATGCCTGGAACCCTGACTGGTACGGCCCTCTGGCAATTCCAGCCATGGGTGAAACAATGGAAGTCAATGACGAAATGCTTGCCCAGTTTGGCAGTACTATAGCTAATTATGAAGGGCACGACGATGTGCGTATCTCTGAGAATAAGCTTTATATAAATGGCGAGGAGATAACAGAATACAAATGGCGCCAGAACTACTACTTCATGATGGGGGATAACCGTCACAATTCAGAAGACAGTCGCTTCTGGGGCTTTGTGCCGGAAGATCATATTGTAGGTAAAGCGGCCTTCATCTGGCTATCGCTGGACAAAAATGAAAGTTTCTTCAACAAAGTACGCTGGAGTCGCATCTTCAATAAGATTGAATAACCCCAGCGGGGTAAAAAAAACATAGCCTGTCCGCTTCCTCCGGACAGGCTTTTTTATTACCAGTTTATCTGAGGCTGACCCTTTTCCGCCAGGTAAGCATTAGCCTTACTAAAATGGCGATTACCAAAAAAGCCCCGGTTAGCCGCAAAGGGCGAAGGGTGAGCAGACTTAAGTACACAGTGCTTGTTTTCATCTATGATTTCCCCCTTTTTTTGTGCGTAGGCTCCCCAAAGAAGGAAAACAACGTCCTGTTTTTCAGAAGAGACGGTTCTTATCACTGCATCAGTGAATTCCTCCCAGCCCTTTTTCTGGTGTGAGCCCGCCGTATTGGCACGAACAGTCAGCGTGGCATTAAGTAATAACACCCCCTGGTCCGCCCATCGCTCAAGGTTACCCGTCGGAGGTATCTCTTTCCCTAAGTCTGCCTTGATCTCTTTGAAAATATTGACGAGAGAGGGCGGCATTGGGATACCGTCTTTTACTGAAAAGCAGAGTCCATTAGCCTGGCCCTTGCCATGATAAGGGTCCTGGCCGATGATAACTACGCGCACCTGCTCAAAAGGGCAGTGATCAAAGGCCGCAAAGATCCGCTTGCCAGGGGGATAGACCGTATGCTGGCTATATTCATCCTTTACGAAGGATACCAAGCTTTTAAAATAAGGCTTATCAAATTCGGGGGCTAGTTTCTCCTTCCAGGAGGATTCCATCCTGACATCCATGTCCAGCTGATTATTCAGATATGAAATGTATTATTTTGGCGGGATTATAGCGAAATGGTATGGAAACTTATAATTATTTTTGATGTTTAAGATCAGTAACCTGTATATAAGCAGCAATTCATGGTCAGGGAAATAACCGAAGGCATTAAAGTAAGTGTAGTGACGGAATATCAACCGGAATACTCTAGTCCGTCACAGATGCATTTTGTATTTACCTACCGTATCACAATAGAAAACGGCAGCGAATACACCATTCAGCTTCTGCGAAGGCACTGGTTTATCCATGATGCTAACAGCACGGTACGTGAGGTGGAAGGTCAGGGGGTAGTAGGACAGCAGCCTGTACTGGAACCGGGACAGACTCACCAGTATGTCTCCGGCTGCAACCTCAAATCCGGCGTAGGAAAAATGTATGGCACTTATCTGATGGAGCGTGTGGTAGATGGTAAGCAGTTTAAAGTGACCATACCCGAGTTCACCATGGTGGCCCCCTTCCGCATGAACTAGTAATTTGCCAATGTTCGACCCTGCTTATCGATTTTTATGGCACTGGCTGCATAGAGTGGATGCTCACAGCCTGCACTCCCCCTTGTTTTTCCAGTTTTATAATAAGGTAATACGGCCGAAAAAAGTCAGACCTCTCCCTGAAACAGTTGATTCGCTGATAGTGCAGGCAAAAAAAGATGGCCGGATAATAAACAGAAATGACCTTGGTGCCGGCTCTAAAGCACATGGTAATGAGGTAACAGTAGCTACCCTGGCCAAAAACAGTACTAGCACCCGACCGGTACGCCAGCTATTGCTAAATCTAACCTGTTGGTTAAACTCAGATACCATACTGGAGCTTGGCACCTCGCTGGGCTTTTCTGCACTCACGATGGCTTCAGCCAGACCGGAAGCCAATCTATTTACGGTAGAAGGCTGCCCCCAAACAGCAGCTATTGCTCAGGAAAATTTTAGCAAAGCTGCTGTCTCAACCATTGATCTCCACGTGGGTAACATTGACGATATCCTCCCTGATATATTGGATCAAGCTGGCCAAATCGACCTGGCTTACCTTGATGCAAATCACCAGTATGCCCCTACTCTCTCCTATTTTGATATGATCAGACCCTACCTGCACAGTGGCTCTGTGGTAGTCATAGGCGATATCTCATGGAGTAAAGAGATGCAGCGGGCCTGGCAGGAAATAAAATCGCGGCCTGAGGCAACTGCTACTGCAGATTTGCTGGATGTAGGAGTCGTGTTTATAACGCCTCTCCCCTACCGACTGTCTTACGCCATGGCTATGCCACGGGCTTCTGTAGCTCGATAAAAAGCTCTCTGTTCTGCCTGGGCGGGAGACTATTTTTGCAGCGCTCGAAGTGCAGAAAGTCGAAATATGATTTAAAATAGCCTTCGTACTCCTCTCTGAAACCACCAAAAGGAGGATGGTCGGTAAAGAGCGTGTCTTCAAAAAGAACCCCGGCAAGCTTTCCTCCGGGACGTAGCAATTCATTCATCTTTTCTGCATATGAAGTGCGCAATGCCGGGTTTAGTGCACAAAAGAACGTTTGCTCTACGATCAGGTCATAACTTCCTTCAAGGTCAAAGAAGTCTTTAAGAATAAGGTGTTCATCAGGAAAGGAGGGTGCTCTATACTTTAGATTTTTTAGTGGCACAGCAGATACATCCACTACCTGAACGTTTCGGAAGCCTTGCTCATGCAAATACTCTGCCTCATAGGCATTTCCTGCCCCAGGGATTAATATGTAAATATCTTTGTTATCTAATTGATCAAAGTAAGCCTTCAGAGGAGGCGTGATCGTTCCCACATCCCATTGGGTTTCTTGTTGATCATAGCGGTTAGTCCAGTAGGTAGAATCAAGGTTTTGGATATCTTCCTGCATAAATAAAAAAATAGGTATTTTTTAAGGATAAAAACAGCTCAATACATCTTTAGGCGGAACTAATTTTATACTTTCGCGTTAATTAAGTCTGAAAATTTTTAGCATCATGACAGATAATAAATCAGCAAAGCCTGAGAAAAAGAGCGGTAAGGGAAAGATTGTAATCCTTGTAATAGTAGCCGCTATTTTGCTAATTATCAACGGTGTTCAGTTCTTTCTGAACCAACAGGAAGAAGAAGCGCTCAAGTCTGATATGACAGAGATGTCTAATGAAAAGGCAGCACTGCAAACCAGGTTGGAGTCTATCAGCAATGAGCTGGACATGAAAATAGAAGAGATTAGAAAACTTGGCGGGGACGTTGAAGAGCTTGAAGAGGCCAGAAACCAACTCGAACAGGAACGGGAGCAATTAAGGAAAGCCTCCAATGCACAGATCGCCCGTCTAAGAAATAAGGTCGGCGGCTATGAGGAACTGCTGAAAGCAAAGGACGAAGAGATTGTAAAGCTTAAGGCAGTAAATGATGAGCTGCTTAACCAGAATACTGAGTTAAAAACAACGCAAAATCAGCTATCTGATAGTCTTTCCACACTTTCCTCTAACCTGAAAAAGCAGGCAGAGAAGGTAGAAGTAGCCAGCAGGCTAAAGGCTGAGAACGTGAAGGTATACGGGGTAAATAGCCGCGGAAAGGAACGTGAAGGTGAGTTTAGAAACCGCCAGGTAGAGCAGCTTAAGGTTTCTTTTAATCTGGAGCGCAACGATGTGGCTCCTATGGGAGGCCGTGACATTAAGATAAGAGTAATTGATCCGGATGGCAACGTTATTTTTGACGTGGCTAAGGGCAGTGGCTCCTTTATGTATAATGGCCGCGAGGCTTTCTTTACATCCAACCAGCAGATACTATTCGATAACACTGAGCAGGAGATCGTATTTGTATACGACAAGGGCAGTGAGTATACAGATGGTAACTACCGCGTAGAGATATTTGCCGATGACTACGTGATTGGTGAGAGCGAATTTCTGGTAAAATAATCTCATCATCAAAGTATTGAAAGAGGTTTTGTCTGCCGGCAAAGCCTCTTTCATTTGATAAATGCCCCCAAAATGAAGCCCTGGTCTTAATTTGGCATCTGGTATTGTGGAAACGAGAAATAAGTGCTATTTTTGCAGGCTCAATGACAAAACATTAATTTTCTGTTATAATGGAATTGAAACAGTACGAGACAGTATTCATTTTGACTCCCGTTTTGTCTGATACTCAGATGAAGGATGCTGTCGACAAATTCAGGAACATTCTTAAAGAGGGTGGTGCCGAAATCGTAAATGAAGAGACTTGGGGACTCCGTAAGCTTGCTTATGAAATCCAGCATAAGTCTACTGGTTTCTACACCCTTTTTGAGTTCAAGGCTAATCCTGAGTTTATCGCCTCTCTTGAAACTGAATACAGACGCGACGAGAAAGTTCTGCGTTTTCTCACCCTGGCACTCGACAAACATGCGATCGAGTTTAACGAAAGAAGAAGAAAGGGTGATTTCAACAAAAAAGAAGATAAAAAAGAGGAGGCTGCATCATGACACTTCAGAACGAACCTATCAACCGCAACGAAATAAAGAAGAAGTACTGTCGCTTCAAGAAGCACGGTATTAAGTATGTGGATTATAAAGATCCCAACTTCCTTTTAAAGTTTGTAAACGAGCAGGGTAAGATTCTTCCCCGCCGTATCACCGGTACAAGCGTAAAGTTTCAGAGAAAAGTGGCTGTGGCCGTGAAGCGTGCCCGCACACTGGCCCTTCTTCCTTATGTAACTGACTCGCTTAAGTAATTTTTAAACGCCGGAAAATATTCGACGATCATGGAAGTAATACTGAAAGAAGATATATCTGGACTCGGCTACAAGCATGATATCGTGGAGGTAAAGCCCGGATACGGTCGTAATTACCTTATCCCCCGCGGTATGGCTGTAATAGCCAACAAGTCCAATAAAAAACTGGCTGAGGAAAATGCTCGCCAGATGTCTCACAAAGCCGAAAAACTGAAGCAGGATGCTGAAGCGGTAGCTGAGAAACTTGAAAAATTGGAGCTTGAAATGAAAGCTAAAGTAGGTGAAAGCGGTAAGATTTTTGGTGCCGTTACTACACTGCAGATCAGCGACTCCCTTAAAGATAAAGGGTTTGATATCGATCGTAAGCAGATCACCTTCAATAGCGAAGTGAAGTCTGTAGGTGAGTACACTGCCACTGTAGACCTTCACCGTGAAGTGAAGCCTGAAGTAAAATTCAAAGTAGTAGCCGACCAATAATATTCGGCTCATCACAATATAGAAAAGGCGCCTGATGGGCGCCTTTTTTGTTACATTAGGGAGTAGCACCATGAGGTTAAGAACAGAAGTACACCCCGGTCCGGCCCCAAGCCCCATACACCCCGGTCAGCGTATACTTAGTATAGGCTCATGCTTTGCTGACTGCATGGGGCTACGGCTTCAGGACTATAAATTCCCTACCCTAGCTAATCCTTTTGGGGTGCTGTTCAATCCCCTGTCAATAAGTAAATTACTATGCAGCTCTCTTAACGGAAGCTCCCTAAGTGAAAGCGGCCTTATTGAAAGAAACGGACTTTATTTTCACTATGACCTGCACTCAAGCTTTCATAGCCAGTACCCGGAAGAGTTACTTGATGCAGGTAATAAGGCATTGCAACAAACCGGGAAGTTTTTAAGAAATACAGATCATTTGATCCTGACGCTGGGAACAGCATTTGTGTATTATCACCTCACCTCAGGCCAGGCCGTGGCTAATTGTCATAAGGTGCCCGCCGCTACCTTTGAGAAAAAACTGCTAAGCGTGCCGGAAGTGGAAGGCAGCCTGAACAACCTGCTAAAATGCCTAAAAGATCATGACCTGAACCCAGCCATCACGGTTACTGTAAGTCCCATCCGTCATATTAAAGATACCGCTACCCTTAACACAGTAAGCAAATCCACGCTAAGATTGGCGGCGCACTATTTGGCCACAAAGTATACTGATATACGGTACTTTCCCTCATATGAAATAATGATGGATGACCTCAGGGATTATCGCTTTTACAGGGAAGACATGCTGCACCCAACATCTCAGGCTGAACAATATATCTGGGATATATTTACACATACTACATTTACGGAAGAGGGTCGGAACTTTGCCAGGGAATGGAGTAAAATCCGCAGTGCATTAGCCCACCGGCCACTAAATCCCGGATCAAAAGAGCATATTTCATTTCTCAATCAAACTATTGGCAGGCTCAAAGGCTTAGAATCTTACGCCGATACATCTAAGGAGATAGCCGAACTCGAAAAGCGATTAAATGAATACGGACACTAACCGACTCAAACAGGAATCAAGCCCTTATTTACAACAGCATGCTCACAATCCGGTAGATTGGTATCCATGGGGTACTGAGGCACTGGAAAAAGCACGGATTGAGGATAAACCGATCATTGTGAGTGTGGGGTATTCTGCCTGTCATTGGTGTCACGTAATGGAACGCGAGTCTTTTGAAAACAAGGACATTGCAGACATTATGAATGAGTTTTTCATCTGTATAAAGGTAGACAGGGAAGAACGACCCGATGTGGACCAGATTTATATGGATGCGATACAAACAATGGGCCTGCAGGGTGGGTGGCCATTAAATGTTTTCCTTACGCCTGATCAAAAGCCATTTTATGGCGGCACATATTTCCCTCCGGCCCAGTGGGCCTCTGTTTGCCGCCAGATTGCAACAGCATACCGGGATCATAATGATCAGATTCGTGATTCGGCAGAAAATTTTGCTAAGGAGCTTAACCACAGTGAAGTAGCCAAGTATGGACTGACTGAGGAGCAGGGCGTGATTGCTACCGGAGATCTGCATCACATGTTTGCAGTACTTAACGGGCGATTGGATACGGAGAGAGGAGGCATGAATAAAGCCCCGAAATTCCCTATGCCTTGCATATGGGAATTTGTGTTTCAATACTATGCATGGAGTGGTAATGAGGAAGCCCTGAACGCGTTTGTCCTTACCCTGGATCATATGGCAGCAGGAGGTATCTATGATCAGGTAGGCGGGGGATTTGCCCGCTACTCGATAGATGCGGAATGGTTTATTCCGCATTTTGAAAAAATGTTATACGATAACGGTCAGCTTCTAAGCCTCTATGCAAAAGGATATCAGGCAACTGAAAAAGAGACCTATAAGCGGGTAGTATACCAGACTGTAGAGTGGCTGGAGAGAGAAATGACATCGCCACAGGGAGGCTTTTACTCTGCTCTGGACGCTGACAGTGAAGGTGAAGAAGGAAAGTTTTACGTTTGGACAGAGCAGGAGTTTGATAACTTACTCGGAAACGATGCCTCTCTGGCTAAGCAGCTATATCATATCAAAAAAACAGGGAACTGGGAAGATGGTAAAAACATACCCTATCGTGCGCCAGATATAGCTGAAAGCCTCACTGCAACAGGTATGGACATAGAGAGCTTGCAAAAGGCAATCGGAGAAATAAACGCAAAACTTTTAAAAGCCCGAAATAAGAGGATAAGACCGGGTACCGATGATAAAATACTTGCCGGCTGGAATGGCATTACACTCACGGGCCTGGCTGATGCCTACGAGGTTTTTGGCGAGAGCAGATTCCTGGAGCTAGCTGAGAGGAATGCGCACTTTATCATAAAAGAGATGATGGAGGGAGACCGCCTATTCAGAAACTATAAGGAAGGAAAAAGAAGCCTGTACGCTTACCTTGAAGACTACGCAGGGGTGATCCAAGGATTTATCAGACTATATGAGGTGACATTTTCGGAAGAGTACCTCACTGTTGCTTCTCGTCTTACTGACTATACCCTTCAGAACTTATATGACACTAATGAAGGGCTATTTTTCTTTACAGATAAAAATGCGGAATCTCTTATAGCGAGAAAGAAAGAATTATTTGATAATGTGATTCCTTCCAGCAACAGTATTATGGCGAATAATTTGTATTCACTGGGACTGTTAATGGAAAGCCCCAATTACCTGGAAACGGCGGAAAAGATGACTGCTAAAGCAGGCAAGATAACGAGACAGGAAAGCCAATACATGGCGAACTGGGCAGCACTTGCCGTCAAAATGAGCTACCCAACAGCTGAGGTGGCGATATCTGGACCTGAGGCAAAGACGTTTGCCAGGGAGCTGAGTAAGTACTATCTGCCTAATAAGGTAGTGGCAGGCACTACCGATGATAGCGCTGTTCCTTTACTTAATGGCCGAACGGGATTGAACAAAACGACAGTATTTGTGTGCTATAACAAGGCGTGCAAACAACCTGTGTATACTGTGGAAGATGCTGTTAAGGTGATAAGGGAGGCCTGGTAACGGATGAAGGGTTAGTCTGTCTCAGTGTGTATTTGCATACTGAAAGCCACAGGCTTAGCCGAAAAAAGGGCCTTGGTGGCAGCCCATACCTCTGCAAAAAGCTCTGAATGGCGATAAGCATTCAGAGCATGCTCATCATCCCAGTGTGAGTAGGTAATAAAAACGGCAGGATCATTACAGTCCTGCATAAGGGTGAGGTGATGACAGCCGGGAAAGTGCCTAATGGATTGCTTACTCTCATTAAATACCTCCAGGAAGCTCTCTGTTTTATCTTTCTGAAAGGTCATCCTCACTATTCGTATCAACATGGCAGGTCACTTTTTTAATTGTCTGCAGGATTTTCTTCAAATATCACTTTTACCACACTATCATGGTGCAAGCCCAGAAGCTCGGCAGCATTACCTTTACTAATACCGATTTCTAACAGCCCTAGGCTGTTAAATACAGCATAGCATTCTCCACCTTCGACCTCATTTGCCTTATTTCTCACCCGGTTCAGGCTTTCGCGGCCAAAGTGAAGGCTATATCTTTTGTTTCTGGAAAGAATTGAGAAATCGTCCCAGGCGATATTAGTAATAAGATTACCACTATGATTTACTCGTACCACATGACCGGAAATTTGCTTTTTAGTAGCACGGGAATGACGGGGTGTAAACCGCTTGATCTCTTCCTTTCTGGGGCCGAGCGTATCCAGAGGGGTTCCACTGGCTAATTTAGCAGCAGCCTCTGCCAGTACATCCCGAACAGGGAAATTGCCATCCGCGTCATTGAAGTGAGAAAGATCAACTACTCCCTGGGGTGGACGATCACTTACCAGACTCAGGAGTCCGTTATCAGTGCCTACAAAGTAATGTTCTTCCAGCTTCATGGCCAGATAAACATCACCAGGCTGCCCAAGGCTATTTACAGCCACCAAATGCACACTGCCTTCAGGAAAGTCTCTGAATACAGAACGCAACACAAACGAACCGTGAGCCATATCACAATGTTCTATTTGATGACTTATGTCGATGATTTGTAAGCTCGGGTTCACGCGCAGGATTCTGGCTTTGACGGCAGCCACATAGTGGTCAGTCGTTCCGAAATCCGACATAAATGTGATTAGAGCCATAGAAGCAATGGAATAATTTCTATATTTTTGTTATGGCAAAAATAGCTAAATTTCGCACGGATAAAAGACACACAACTTAAAGGAGAAGCGTTTGGTAGAAAAAGTTATTACCCTGGAAAATGTATCACTGATTGATTTTCTGGGCGTAGAAAACCAAAACATCAAAGAGGTCGCATCGGCCTTCCCTAAAAGCAAGATTATATCCCGCGGCAATGAGATCCGGATCCAGGGTAGCACCGCGGAAATCCTGAAGATCAATGATATTGTTAATAGCCTCGTGGCCCATTACAATAAGTATGGCAAAATCACACAGGACAATGTCAAAACTTACCTGGAAGAAGACGAGCGCCAGGCCCTTGAATCGAATGGGAAAGAAGAAGCGCTGATTTACGGAACTAAGGGGTTTGTAATTAAGCCTAAAACGCCCAACCAGGTTCGTCTGGTAGAGGCCGCACGGAAGAATGACCTTGTGTTTGCACTGGGGCCAGCCGGTACAGGTAAAACTTACATTTCTGTAGCACTGGCGGTACGAGCCCTCAAAAACAAAGAAGTAAAAAAGATCATCATTACCCGGCCGGCAGTGGAAGCTGGTGAGAATCTTGGTTTCTTACCCGGAGACCTAAAGGAAAAGGTAGATCCCTACCTAAGGCCTATCTATGATGCGCTGGATGATATGGTACCTGCTGAAAAACTGCGGTATTACCAGGAAAACCGGGTGATAGAGATTGCCCCTTTGGCTTATATGCGGGGTCGTACACTTAATAATGCCTTTATCCTGCTGGACGAGGCACAAAATACGACTCCTATGCAGATCAAAATGTTTCTGACACGTATGGGACCTAACTCTAAGGTGATCATCACCGGTGATCAGTCCCAGATAGACCTACCCAAAAATCAGAAATCCGGGCTGCGCGAGGCCATTAACATCTTGAAAAATGTGAATGGTATCGGCTTTGTAGAACTGGATGGAAAGGATGTGATACGTCACAAACTCGTGAAGGAAATAATTGAAGCCTACGACATAGCCGATCAGGAAGTCAAAAAGCCTTATACAAAGTAATGCTGATAGAAGTAGTCCACGCCAATACACCCGACCAGCTCAGTGATGTGTTTTCAATTCGTGAGCGTGTCTTTGTAGAAGAGCAGGAGGTTTCCCGAGAAGATGAATACGATCAATTCGAGGATACCTCTACTCATTTTCTTGCCATGGCTGATGGCAAACCCGCAGGAACGGCTCGCTGGCGATTTACTGAAAAGGGCATAAAACTGGAACGCTTTGCTGTAGATAAGCCATACCGCGGTAAGGGGGTTGGTGCAGCACTAGTACAGGCTGTAATGGATAATATTAGCCAACACCCTGAGGCAAAAGGCAGAACACTGTATTTGCACAGTCAGCTAAAAGCCATGCCCCTATATGCCCGCTTTGGATTTAAGAAAAAAGGCGAGATGTTTGAAGAGTGTGGTATACAGCACTTTACCATGGCCACCGCCATTGACCAGGGTTAACCAAAAAAACTGAGAGCCGATTTGATGGTGTGGCAGTGAGCATCTACCACATCTGCCACCCGTTCGCTATAGCCTCCACCCATGGTAACGACTACGGGCAGATTATTGCGAATACAGCAGCGAAACACAAGATCGTCCCGTTGCCTACACCCATTTTTCGTCAGTGCCAGCTTTCCAAGCTTATCAGTGGCCAGTACATCTACACCTGCCTGATAAAAAACTATATCAGGCTGTACCTTTCTGAGTATCTTATTCAACTGGTAGTCCAGCACATCGAGGTAACGATCATCTCCAGTGCCAGTAGGCAAAGCCAGGTCCAGATCTGAATTTTCTTTTTTGAGTGGATAATTATCTTTTCCGTGTATGCTAAAGGTGAATACCTGGAGCTCGTTCTGAAATATATGGGCGGTGCCATTACCCTGATGAACATCCAGGTCAACTACCAGTACCTGCTGCACTTTACCCTTCTGAAGCAGGCTCATGGAAGCAATAGCAATATCATTAAGTACAGAGAACCCTTCGCCATGTCCAGCATAGGCATGGTGTGTTCCTCCGGCCAGGTTAATGCCAAGTCCAGCCTCCAGGGCCCAACCGGCAGCGGCAATAGTACCTGCTACGCTATTCCTGGCGCGATTTACTGACAGTTCTGTAAGGGGCAAACCAATCTTCCGTCGATCTTTTTCCGAAAGTTTCAGTGAGGAAACCTCATCCCAGTACTCCGGTTGGTGTACAAGCAGGATGTCTTCGTCAGAGGCAAGGCCCGGATCTATTAGCTGGCTTTTTTCTACAACTCCTTCATAAAGGAGCTGCTCTTTAACCAATTCGTATTTGATGATGGGAAAGCGATGGCCTTCCGGAAGTTCGTACAAATACTTATCTGAGAAGGCGAGTCTAAAGCTGCCCTGCATTACCAGTTCAATTCCTTTTTCTCCAGAAAAGAGCTTATCCCCTTACGACAATCTTCTGTGGCTCTGGCTTTTGCGTTCATTTCAGCCGCATAATTCAGGCCATCTTCCAGACTCATCGATTGTACTTCAGCTATCATCTTTTTGGTGAGCTCCATAGACTGTCCGCTGTTATTCGTGATTAGTCCTGTGGCAAAGCGGTGTACAGCCTCCTGCAAATCTTCCCCCCATTCCACATTATTAATCAGACCTATTTCTTCAGCACGCTCCGCAGTTATCAATTCACCTGACAGCAACAGCTCTTTGGCTCTCATCTCCCCTATCTTTCTGATTAGAAATACCTTTACGATAGCAGGAATAAATCCTATCCGTACTTCGGTATAGCCAAACCTGGCCTCGGGAACAGTAAATGAGAAATCACACACAGTAGCAAGCCCACAGCCACCCGCTATTGCGTGCCCTTGCACCTGAGCTATGACAACCTTGGGATGGGTATATATTTTATAAAACAGCTCCTTGAGGTGGTTACTGTCTTCAAGGTTCTCCTCGAAAGTATTCTTTTGAAGCTGTTGAATGTAAGCCAGATCAGCTCCAGCACAAAAAGCCTTTCCATTTGCCCGGAGCACTACCACCTTAGTATCATCACTGGCAGCAGCCATATCAAAGGCTTCTTTTAGCTCACCCACTACCTGATAGTTAAGCGCGTTTCGTTTGTCAGGGCGATTGAGTGTAATGTAACCTATCCTGTCCTTCTCTTCGAAGCTTATAAATTCCATGAGGGGGGTATTAATGTTTGGTCAATTTTATGAGCACTAGAGGCTGGTCAGGCGCCTTGACTCGTCTGTCTATTAACAATCTGCCAGCCCAGCGGTTAAAAATGGTTAGAAATCCTGACATTACATGGCATTTTTAAACAACATTCAAGATAACTGGGAACCTGTACTTATTAACCTTGCCTACATAGGCGGGGCTATAGTGGCTGGTCTGATTGTAAAATTGATCATTTTCGCTGTCATACGCGGGTATGCAAAAAAGAAGGGGAATTTTCTGGCGGAAAGCATACTAAACCGGATGAACACCCCTGCTATTATCTTTTTCCCGGTACTATTTCTGTCATTTGTTATTCCAACGCTGGATTTTACCCTACTTGAAGAGGGTACGGTGGATCTCATCATGGAGATAGCCGACATAGCAGCATTCACATACTTACTTGTAAAAGGAGTATACGTGTTTGACGACGTGGTCCGCCATACCCATCAGGTGGATAAAACGGATAATTTCCGCAACCGGAAGGTTCTGACACAGATGACCTACATAAAAAGGATCATGATCATTACCATTACGTTAGTGGCACTGGCAGTGATTCTTATGAACTTTGATAATGTACGAAAAATAGGCACTGGTATCATTACATCCGCCGGTGTTGCAGGTATTATTGTAGGTTTTGCTGCCCAAAAAACCATTGCAAACCTACTCGCAGGCCTGCAAATCGCCTTTACGCAGCCTATCAGAATAGATGATGTGCTTGTAGTGGAGGGGGAATGGGGTCGCGTGGAAGAAATAAATCTGACATACGTAGTGGTTAAAATATGGGACAAAAGGAGGCTGGTGCTCCCAATTCAATATTTTATAGAAAAGCCATTTCAGAACTGGACGCGCCGGTCGAGCGATATTTTGGGCACTATATACCTTTATCTTGACTATACCGTGCCGGTGGAGGAGCTCAGGGATAAGCTGAATAGTATAGTAAAAGACAATCCTCTATGGGATGGGCAGGTTGCAGGTGTTCAGGTGACAAACACTACAGAAACAAATATTGAAGTAAGAGCACTAATAAGCGCCACCGATAGCGGAAAAGCCTGGGACCTGCGTTGTGAGGTAAGGGAAAAACTAGTAGATTTTCTGCAAAAGAATTATCCTCATAGCCTTCCTAAAACAAGAGCTGAGGTGGATGGAAGCCTGCAGGAGGGTGGTGATAAACCAAAGTGGATGCCAGACACAGACAATGAGCCTGCCAAGCTACCACCACCTACATCCTGAAGGCCGGCTGTGGTCGGCCAGAGAAGTAGGGACTGATTTCATCCCGGTACAAAGTAGCAAGACTTAATAACCTGAACGAGAAGAGCCAGCAAACCATTGTTACAGGGATGAGAAAAAGCCAGGCCTGACTGAACCAAAAGAAGCCAGCCAAAGGAGCTAAAAGAAGCATTATGCTTACCAGCCTGTTTATGTACAGCACAGAGTAAGCAAGCAGCATAGCAGGATAAAAATACCAACTGCTTCTAAAGTGGGCGTTGTTTCTTAGAAAGGATTCATACTGCAAGCGTGCTGCCTCCCGAATCCTGCGGCGCTTTTCTTCCTGGCGCAGTTTAGCCTCCATCTCCTCACGCTGCCATTCCTGAAATGCCTGTTTAAACTCGAAGATATCCGGGTCTGAGGAGCAGTTATTACTTCCTGTAAGGATATCATATGCATCTTTTATTTCAATAAAGGTAGCATTAGCCCCCGGAGAAGGGTTATGGTCGGGATGATACTGTAGAGCAAGCTTACGATAGGCCTGGCGTATAGTTTCTTTGTCAGCTCCTTGATCTACTCCTAAAACGTTGTAATAATGTCTCATACAGGCTACCTGAGATGGTTGTTTTTGCAGTTTTTAACTCAATCATCACAACCTTATTCACACACACCTGAAAAACACACAATCACTTACAAATCTGCCATATGAACCAGCTTTGCGGTCAAATGTTGGTTTATCAAGGAAAATTTTTTCAAATTTTGGATTCGAGCCGAACGCCTCGTCAGCAGGTTTTGTCGAAACAAATATGATTAATAATCTACGTAAGATATTACAGAAAATAAACCAAATTTTATCCGAGAACTATTTAGCGCTATAAGTAATGGATCTAGAATTTTAGGAAGTTGAATTACAAGGGGTTTAACATTTACCTCACAAGCGAGGTTATGGAGGGGAGCTTTTAGAAAGCTATTTTTTTAAACTGAAACATCTAATTATGACTATCCTTGAAATCATTTTAGCCATTTTACTTCCCCCGCTAGGCGTTGCAATGCGTTATGGTCTTTCCAGTAAATTCTGGATCAACCTAATCCTTACAATTCTTGGATATATACCAGGGGTAATTCATGCTTTTTACGTGCTATTAAAATAGCCTGCAGATAGATTCTATCTACCCTATGCCTGCCCTCATGCGCTATCTGCGCGGGGCACAGCATCTTTAGCGAGAGGCACTATACGGCCTTTCGCTTTTTTGTTACTCCACTTTTTTATGATCTGTAGTGCCAGCTGCTCCTCGGGCCTCAGGCTGGTCCCCTCCTCTGGACTTTTTTTTCCTTTAAATTCTCTGATTTTTTTGAGCACCTTGTTTTTTTCCAGCCCTTCGAGCATAGCTGGGTGAATATAGTACTCTTTACAAATAGCAGGGGTATTACCCAACTCTTCAGAGACAAGCCTGGTAAGGGTAGGAAGTAATTTCTTTCGAGGATTATCTTCAAGTATTTCCACTGCCTCAGGGTATTTCTTTACAGAATAAACCGTCCCGCCCCAGGTTCTGAAGTCCTTTGCTGTGTAGTCCTCACCACTAATCTCCTGGATATATTGATTAACATCATGACTACTGATGGAGGAGGCTTTTTTTTCGTCATAGAAACGAAAAATCTCATAACCAGGTAGTGAAGAACATTTCTTCACCATCTTGCTTAACTGATTATTCCTAAGGCTTACGGTCCGGTATTTTCCGCTTTTGGCCTTGTACTTAAACACTACCGTACCCTTTTTCACTTCCAGGTGCTTTCTTCTGAGAGTGGTTAGGCCATAGGTTTCATTTTCGCTTCGATAGGCCTCATTACCTATCCTGATCTTAGTTTCATCTAAAATCTTAACCACCAAGGCCATTACTTTTTCACGTGGCCACCCTTCGAGGGCCAAATGCTCCTCCGTTACTTTACGAATATTAGGAAGCTTTTCAGCAAAATCGACCATACGTTGAAACTTGAATAAACTTCTGAATGTATTCCATTCCGGATGATACAGGTATTGTTTGCGCTGTTTAAGATCAAACCCGGTAGCCTGAAGATGTCCGTTAGACTTGTTGCATATCCATACTTTGTCCCAAATAGGAGGAATTTTCAACTCCTGAAATCGTCTTCTCAGTTTCTTATCTTTTACGGTCACGCCATTATGGTCAAAATAGGTAAAGCCCCGGCCATGCTTTCTTCTGGAAAAGCCGGGCATATCATCGTTCACATATACCAGTCCCGGGGGTAAATCACTCATAGCACTTTTTTATTAAAGCCTGAAAATCAAAAGGTAAGAGATAAACAAGAAGCAAGCTTGAATGTTAAAACAGATAACTAACTGATTTTTTAACCTGACTTATAATTGAACAAGCATATGAGTAAACATAAATTAAAAGACCGAAAGATAGCTGTATTAGTAGCCAATGGATTTGAACAGGTAGAGCTAACCAAGCCTGTGGAAGAATTGAAAAAATCAGGCGCTACCGTCCATATAATATCTCCGGAAAGTAAGACCGTAAAAGGTTGGGATAAAACTGACTGGGGCAAAACTTTTGACGTAGATGTGCATTTAGACAGCGCAATGCCAACCGACTATGATGGTCTGGTACTACCTGGTGGTCAGATGAATCCTGACTTTCTCAGAGCAAATGACAAGGCGGTTAATTTCACTAAAAGTTTCTTCAACCAAGGGAAGCCTGTAGCAGCCATATGTCATGGCCCCTGGTTATTGGTAGAAACCGGCGAGATTGACAATAGGAAAATGACTTCTTATAATTCTATACAGACCGACCTCAAAAATGCAGGGGCCAATTGGGTAGATGAGCAGGTAGTCGTGGACAGAGGACTAATCACAAGCCGTAACCCAGATGATCTTGAAGCATTTTGTGAAAAAATGATAGAAGAGTTTGAAGGTGTGCCTGCCTGATAACATACAGCCTTACTCTTCGTTACTATAACTGACAGAGCAATTACTTACCCAAAACCCGTGACTGTAAAAGGTTGCGGGTTTTTTATTTTCTATTGCTATTTTTGAAGGAAAATCCAGCTCAAAGAAATGACATTTGTGCGTACGCTTTATACCATATACGGGGCTATCCTTTTTATAGTCATCTTCCTGCTGCTAATGCCCTTCTTTTTGCTGGTCATTGCTATCCCCGCTTTACAGAAAAGACACACCCATACAATTAATAAAGTGTGGGCTATTCTTTTCTTTTCATTAATCGGCTTGCGGATCCGTAACCGGTATAAAAAACGTTTTCCGAAAAACCAGCAATACATCATCTGTGCAAATCACTTTAGCTACCTGGATATTGCCGTGCTGGGCTTTTCTCCTGTGCCTTTTGTTTTTGTAGGAAAAAGTGAGTTAGCGAAGATCCCCCTTTTTGGGTACATGTTCCGTAAGCTCCACATCACTGTAGACAGGGGCAGTATAAAAGGCAGGTACGAAACATTCAGGCGATCCAAAGAAGCACTGGACAAGGGGTACAATTTGTGCATTTTCCCAGAGGGTGGAATTTTAACAAAGACCCCCCCTCGAATGACCAGATTCAAAGATGGCGCGTTCAGACTCGCCATTGAGAAACAAATACCCATTATACCTGTCACTATTCCTCACAATTGGATAATTTTACCAGATAAGAGTCCGTTAAGATTAAGGCATCATAAAGCCCATGTAGTGTTTCACGCCCCATTAAGCACGGAAGGGCTCACACTTGAGGACGCAGACGAACTGAAACAAAAAGTTTTCGGTATCATAGACGAGGAATTACATTCATATTTCCCCGATGAAAATAGACAAAGCAATATTAAAGAAAATCGCCCACTTAGCCAGGCTGGAGTTCAGGGAGGAAGATGAACAGGCCATGGTCAGCAGTATGACTGATATACTGGACTGGGTAGAAAAGCTAAATGAGCTGGATACAGATAATGTAGAGCCTCTCACAAATATGTCGAGCGAGGTAAATGGGTATCGTGAGGATGAGGTCAAAGAGCATTTATCGCATGAGCGAGCTCTAAAAAACGGGCCTAAGACAGATGAAGATTATTTCCGTGTACCTAAAGTACTGGATTAGCCTATGTTGGGAAACTTGTTTTTCTGGAGGCTGTGGAAGCCGGCCTATCGTTATTTATTTCTGCCCTTTCTTTTTAGCCTGATAGCCCTTCTGATAGCCGGTGCGTATTGGTATATACAGGGATTTGCTAATGTGTTGGATTGGCAGGTACTGACATATCTTAAGGAAAAAAGTTTTCTCTGGAAAGAGATAGACCTGGGGGTAACTCAAATGCCGTTAACGGTTGACTACTTTGTAACGACCGAAGGCTTTACTCCATCTAACATTCAGGTATCCCCTATCCCCTATTACCTTTTATTAGTAGCTTTTGCCGTAGCTTGGTGTATAAGTCTCACAGTGGTCACCACTTTCAGGTCTTTCTGGTTCTACGGCAGTATAGGCCTCCTTTTTTTTATTCTGGTAAACCTACACCCTGAAAGGCTCGTGCTTTTCGGGCAGGAAGGCTATGCCGGGCTTATCTTAATGTCAGTACTATATTTCGGCCCTGCCCTATATATTTATTTCAAAGCGAGCCATATTTCCCTGCCAGTCCGTTTTTACATTTTTGGCGGGATAACAGTTATTATGGCACTGCTAATACATTTTTACAGCCACTTGGTAGCCCCTTTTTACCTGTTCACAGCCGAAAGCATCATGGTCATGCTGATCATTAGTATCGTGTTCATAATCTGGATAGCTCATGAGCCGGTAGCTGCGTTTGTTTACCTGGCCACTCAAAGTGGCCGGGGTGGGAAAGCAAACCTACACTTTACTTTATTGACCCTTGTATATCTAGTCAACGTATTCTTGGCATTTCTACATAACACCCGGGTCATAGACTGGGATATTTTGTACCTGGATGAGTTTTTTCTGCTATCATTATCCATCTGCCTTGGGTTATACGGATGGCGACGGAGCCAGGGGCTTTTCAAAGGTATTTTCAGTGTAGAACCCGAGGGAGTTTTCCTGTATCTGGGGCTGGCCCTGGTATGCGTATCTACTGCCTGTGTATTTTTTGCCAGCGGAAATGACGCGATGATTGAGGTATTGGAAGATGCCATTATCTATAGCCACATGGTCATAGGCTTCGTCTTCTACCTATACATTCTTATTAACTTCTATGATCTGATTCAGAGAGACCTGCAGGCTCATAAGGTTCTTTACAGACCCGCCAAAATTCCTTTTTTTACCCAAAGGCTGCTCGGGCTGATTATCATGACAGGGTTGCTTTTTAAAGCAAGCTTCTTTCCGTTTTACCAGTCACTTGCAGGGTATTATGTAATACAGGGAGACACTTATAACTATCTTGGAGATGAAAACCTTGCCTATCTGAACTATGAAATGGGCCAGGGCTACGAAGGCAGTAGCTTCAGAGCCAACTACACCCTCGCCTATTACAGTGCGCTCAATGACCGCAGGGAGCAGGTAATACCTTACTATGAAAAAGCCTTGCAAAAAAACCCTGCTCCATATGGATATGTGTCGCTGGCAAATATTTATGAAGACAATGACCGGTTTTTCGATGCTCTGTTCCTGCTTCAGCAGGGCTTAGACCCCTTTCCCGGGGAAGGGCATTTATTAAATAATGCCGGCCTGTTGTATGCTTCAAAGAAATTATATGACTCTGCTTTTTATTATTTTGAGGCTGCAGCCGCAAATGATGCCGTAAACCAAACAGCCAGTACTAACGCTGAGGCTATGGTGGTATTAAGCGGGGCCGGCTCGGAAGAAACCGCAAAAGATTTATATAGCGAAACGGCCTATCTGCCGGCCATGAACAACCTGCTTATTCAGTTACGCTCTGCGCCGGAATTTCCTGAAAATGCCTTTAAAGACTCAGTCCTTAATAATGAGCAGTTTGCTTATTTATATAACTACCTCCTAAAGGACCACCAGGGAGACACCCACGCCGGAAATTTGGCAGAAGCTGCCAGGCAGAATATAGGCAATATGCCCTATCAGGACTATTTGTTGCTTTCTAAGGCTTTGGCAGACTATCACAACGGGCATCAGGCCAGGGCGGTGCAGGCCCTTGAGTTTCTAGGAAGGCAGGTAAGAAACCCGGGGTATTATTATTACCTGCTGGCAGGTCTGGCAGCCGACCAGATGTCATACAGGCTAGCTGTAGATTATCTTGAAAGGTCGGCAGAACTAAAGCACAAAGGAGCAGATGAATGGCTGGGCAAAATGTACTTACTCTCAGGGGAATACAAGCAAGCTGATAGCTTATTTACCTACCTCACGGAGACTGATAGCTCTGGCATAAGAGAGGAAATATCTAAGCTGTCGGCTATCGCATCTTTTGCTCAGACGGGTTTTTCTTCAGGAGCGGAGCAACTTGGACCGGACAGGCTAGCAGTGTACCTTCCGGAAAGGGTAAATCGTGACTCTTCACTAGTAGTAGATGCCAACCCTGCAGCGTTGGCATTTGCCCACCTTGTTCAGGCTAAAAACGCTATTGCCACCGGTCAATACGAGCAGGCGGAATACCATCTGGCAGTTGCCGAAAGAAGCAGGAAAGACTTTTCACCTCAACTGAAAAACCGTGTAACAGCCATCAGGCTTGATTATTTGCTTGCGACTGGTCGCTACAGCCGGTTCAGGGATATGGCACTTGATACTGAAGGGAGGCATCTGGCACCCTACAGGGTACTGGCTACTGCCCAGCTGGCATACGATGAGGGTCAGTCTGAAAAGGCAACCACACTCTATACTTCACTTGTAAATAACTATCCATTTTTTGAGCAGGGGGTCCTGAGGTCAACAGATTTCTTTTATTCTGAAAAAAATGAAGAATTGTTGGGTTACGAATCACTACTCGGTGCAATTAAGCTCAACCCCTACAGCATAAGCTTGACTAAAGCTTATGTGGATTACAGCCTGCTGATGGGACTGGAAGAATACGCAGAGGATAAGTTGTCAACATTGAAAAGTTTGATGCCGGAAAACGTCTGGCAGGCTTACTATGAAGGCTACTTACAACGTAAAAATGAGAAGCTGAAATCGGCTGCTGAGTGGAATTAAAGTGAGTGAATGTGCATTCTTAACCAGAAAACATTCTAATTCTCAGATTTATTACACTCAATTTTCTCTAAGTTCGGAATGGATATTTCAGAACTTATTATTTATCAGTTCTCTGTGTTTTTTTGCATTCACATTGCTATAAAGTTTGGAGAGAATATTACTTGTCTATGATTTGCCATGCTTGGTCGTAACCGTTAGGGGATAATTGCGTTAGATTAGTGACTTTAACCAGTTAAGCTATATTTTCATGATTATCCAAGATAAGCTAGAGTCGATTAGAAAGGAAGGACTAGCTCATACCATCTTATCTCTAGGCACTTTTATCAGCGTTAGCCGTTTCGAAAATGCTCACATTAGCATCTATAGATTAGATTCTGACTTTTATGAAGTGTGGACGCACCCTGAGACTGGTGAAATATACTGTACAGAACCTCTTGATAATAAAGTAATCAATCCTTACCTGAAACACCTTTCTGCCAGTTCACTAAACTAGGTAGCACCTTCAGTCATGCGTTTATTCCGCTGGTAATATTCCTTTTGGGAAAGTTTTTCTTTTAAAGTTGATTTACCTATCACTATTTTGACCTGCACAGGTTAACTGAGTGGATAAGCCACGTCAGGCAGGTGGTAAATCTCTTTGCTATGAGCAAAATAATAGAAACGCGTGACATCGGAAAGGTGTACAAAATGGGTATGGAAACAGTTCATGCCCTCAAATCCATTAGCATCTCAATAAATAAAGGAGAGTACGTTGCTTTTATGGGGCCCTCAGGCTCTGGCAAGTCGACTCTTATGAATATTATCGGATGCCTGGACAGTCCAAGCCACGGCACCTACATACTCAATAACCATGATGTCAGTGAACTGGCAGAAGATGACCTGGCTGAGATCCGAAATAAGGAAATAGGATTTGTATTCCAGACATTTAATCTCCTCCCGCGCGCCAGTTCTCTTGAAAACGTTGCACTTCCCCTCATCTATGCAGGAATAGGCAAAGCTGATCGTGAAGACAAGGCCCTTGCCGCCCTTGAAAGCGTTGGCCTTGGCAACCGCGCGCACCATAAGCCAAATGAGCTTTCAGGTGGTCAGCGCCAACGTGTGGCCATTGCCCGTGCCCTCGTTAATGATCCCAGTATTATTCTTGCCGATGAGCCCACAGGTAACCTTGATACTAAAACCAGTTATGACATTATGGAGTTATTCCAACAACTCCATCAAAAAGGCAACACCATCATAATGGTGACGCACGAAGAAGACATAGCTGGATATGCACACCGCATCGTACGACTGAGGGACGGACTGGTAGAACGTGATGAAAAAAATCAAAACATTACGACCGCTACCCGCATGGAAACTACTGAAGAATGAAAATTTATACCAAAACTGGCGATACAGGTAAAACTTCTCTTCTGGGGGGTACTCGTGTCTCTAAATCTCACGTACGTATCGAGTCATACGGGACAGTAGACGAACTTAACTCCTGGATAGGGCTATTACGCGACCTGGATGATAATAGTCGTCGAAGGGAGTTTATGAAAGGTATTCAGGACAGATTGTTTACTATAGGTTCCAGCCTGGCCACTGACCCTGAAAAGCAAAAAGTTAAAATACCGGATTTGCATGACAGTGACATCACTGACCTGGAAGAGGCAATGGATAAAATGAATGAAACGCTTCCGGATATGAGGCACTTCATTCTGCCAGGTGGTCACCAGGCGAACTCTTACTGTCATATTGCCCGTTGTGTGTGCAGACGTTGTGAACGTGCGGTCATCAGGCTCGCCCAAGAGGAACCTGTGGATGAAAGGGTTGTTTTCTACCTGAATCGTCTTTCAGATTATCTTTTTGTTCTTTGCCGAACGATCTCATTTGAAACGGGTTCTGAAGAAATTCCGTGGCTTCCGAGAAAGTAAGCTTTGACATCAATTTGCCACCAGTTCCAATTTTCGTTAAATTCGGGGGCTTTTTTAATTTTCAACTTACAATACAATGACAGAAACTGTTCAGATAGACATTCAGCGCTGCCAAAATTCACGGATAGAGCAGGTGGATTTCAATGACATTAAGTTTGGTCAGGTTTATTCCGACCATATGTTTATGGCAGACTATGTGGATGGTCACTGGACAAACCTGAAAATTATTCCTTATCAGAATCTTTCTCTTAGCCCGGCTACTTCTGCCATTCATTACGGGCAGTCAGTTTTTGAAGGAATGAAGGCCTACAAAAACACTAAAGGTGAAATAGCCATATTCAGGCCGGAAGATAACGCCAGCAGATTAAATGCTTCAGCCAACAGGATGTGCATCCCAGAGCTTCCCGAAGAAATTTTCATGTCTGGACTAATCGAGCTGTTGAAATTGGACTCCAGCTGGATTCCTAATAAAAGGGGGACATCACTTTATATCAGGCCTTTTATTTTTGCAACAGACGAATATATAGGCATTCGCCCTTCATCTACTTATAAGTTCATGATCTTTACCTGTCCGGTAGGAAGCTACTACTCGGGTGCAGTAAAAGTAAAAATAGAGACTAAGTACGCCCGGGCGGTACGCGGTGGTACTGGTTATGCTAAGGCAGCAGGTAATTATGCAGGCTCATTATATCCTGCACGCCAGGCTCAGAATGATGGTTTCAATCAACTGATTTGGACTGACGCACTGACTCATGAATATATTGAGGAGTCCGGCACCATGAATGTCATGTTTATTATTGGTGATTCACTCCTGACTGCTCCTACCGGTGACACGATACTGAAAGGCATTACCCGCAACAGTGTCTTGACCCTGGCTAGGGAATATGGCCTGAAGGTGGAGGAAAGACCTGTGAAAGTGACCGAAGTGTTATATGCTATCAAAAATGGCACCTTGAAGGAAGCTTTTGGTACGGGTACGGCTGCTACCATAGCACATATCTCACATATTGGTCATGAAGACGATATCTATACCCTGCCTGAGGTAGAAGGTAGAAAATTTTCTCCATGGGTGCTGGATCGTCTTGATTCTATAAAATATGGCGATGCTGAGGACACTTATAACTGGGTCCATATCGTTTAAGAATTGCACAGTTATCGAAGAATATAGCCTGTGGTTTTCCACAGGCTTTTTTTTAATCCCATGAGAAAAAAGGTATTCATACTATCTGCTCTTGTAATGATGAGTGGAGTTTTACCGGCACAGGATTACCTGGTGCTCTATAAAAGCGGAACACAAAAAAAGTATACGTATAAGGAGGGGGCAACTATACGTCTGACCACTAAACGTACCAAGGAGGCTTTTCTCGCTAAACTGGACATTATAGAAAAGGACTACTTTCTTAATGGCATTGATACTATTTACTTTAGGGATATCCATCAACTATACCTGCCCAAGCCTGTAAAAGCCTCAAGAGCAACCCGCATGCTGGGAAAAGCCATGCGAATAAGTGGGTTTGGCATAGTTATTCTGGACCTAGCTAATCAGGCTGTTATTGATGATGAGCCATTCAAGGCCAATACAGGGATTTGGATAGCCGGGATTATTACTGGCGGTATAGGGCTCTTACCAGAACTAATCACGCGAAAGAAAAGGAAGGTTAAAGGGCTATGGAAGGTTCAAATGCGCTACAATGTATTATAATAGAAAAGGCCCTGCTAGCTAGCAGGGCCTTTTACTGTATAGAGATTCAAAAAGATAAACTTATCTGAATACCATGATGCGGCCAGTGGCAACATCATATCCTGTAGTGATTCGATAGATATAAGTTTCCTCCTCCAGATCAAGATCTGTAGCAGAAAGATCTACGTTCACTTTTTCACCTGCCTGCACATAACCTTGAAACAGTGTGGTAACCTTGTTACCAGTCAGACGATAAAGCTCTACAGTAACCTCAGACGTTTTGCCTGAAGTAAAGGTGATCTTACCATCAGCATTCAAAGGGTTAGGATAAACATCTGCCTCAATAGAGGTAAATATGCTTCCTGGTGTACGGCACACATCACCCAGGTCATCACTGGTTACGCAAGTACCGGCTTTATATGCAGCCTCCGGCTGATAGCATTCGGTATTGTTGAAGCAAGTCTCAGACTCAGCACACAGTGTGTACGTCACGGAGAAGCTTTCAGCAGATTTGCCAAAGGCTGGCACATCATCGACCTTAATGCCGTATACACCAGTAGTAGGGTCAGTACCTACACTCATGGCCCAACCTTCACTATTACTCATATCACTTACGGAAGCACATGATGGAATACTAACCGTATAGTGTGAGAGGTCATAGCGGCAAGAGCCGTCAGAGCTTACAGTGATTGTATAAGTAGTACACGTACCGTTTTCGCTTACCTCAGTCACTTCTGAGCTAAAGCAATCTGTGCATGACTTATCATCGTCAGAGCCGTCGCCTGAGTCAGAACCGTCTCCACTATCAGAGCCATCTCCATCATCACCTGTACTGCCGTCAGAGTCAGAACCACCGTCACTGCCTGATCCATCATCTGATCCGTCGCTGTCTGAACCAGAGTCACCATCGGAGCCAGAGTCGCTACCTGATCCGTCGTCAGAGCCAGATCCGTCATTTGATCCGTCACCATCTGAACCGGAACCATCTCCTCCATCAGAGCCTGATCCACCATCTTCACCGTCTGAACCACCATCGGTAGGATCCGTTGGATCGGTAGGATCTGTTGGATCAGTAGGGTTCGTTGGGTCAGTCGGATCGGTAGGATCAGTGGCCTCTACCGCGGTTACCGTAGTAGTACAAGTACTTGTACAGCCAGCGACATTAGATACGATCAATGTTACAGTAGCAGAGGTTCCGGCATTACCAGCCAGAAGTTCCGCCTCAAGGGCACCTGAACCACTAACTACTTGCCAGCTACCGTCTTCAGAGGAAACACTCCAGCTATATACCAGACCATCACCTGCAGGAGCAGTTAGCAGATTACCTGAAGACTGCGCAACCCAGTCACCACTAGACTGAATGTTACAGGCAAATGGAGCTGAATCGTAGATATAGAAATTACGTGAAGTTGAGCAACCTGAAGCATCAGTTACAGTAACACTGTAGATGCCTGCAGATACGCCACTGAGGTCTTCATCTGTAGAACCTGTGTTCCAACGGTACGTGTATGGTTCTACACCACCGCTTACGGAAAGATCAATAGAAGCGTCTGAAGCTCCCTGGCAAGAAGGCTCAGTGGAAGTATAAAGTAGGCTGAATGTATTTCTGCGAACATAAGCGCTAACACGGGTAGTACATCCAACGGCATCTGTAACTGTCACTACGTAGCTACCTGAAACAAGTCCGCTAAGATCTTCTTCTGTAGAGCCATTAGACCAGAGATAAGTATAAGGAGCTGTACCGCCTGTAACAGTTAGATCCACGCTTCCTTCAGGCTCATTAGCACATCCGGCAGGGGCTACCACTACACGACCGCTCAGCGTGTTGTTTTCAGCAACATAGAAATAAGCATCAGCCACACAACCAGTAGCATCAGTTACTTTAAGGGCATAAGAGCCCGCAGCTATTCCGCTCAGGTCTTCTGAAGTATTTCCATTTGACCATACATAAGTATAAGGAGCCTCGCCACCTGAAATACTCACATCTACAGAACCTGATAGAGGATCGGTACAGCTAACTTTCGTAATCTGACCGCTTACACTCATTGAAGAAGGCTCTTTAGCCACGTAAATACTTTGAACTGTGGAACATCCTGTTGCATCGGTAACTGTTACCTGATACACACCAAATGCCAGTCCGCTAACATCCTCAGTAGTAGCTCCGTTTGACCATGAATAGGTATAAGGAGCCACACCGCCGATAACTGACAGGTCTATGGCGCCTGATTGTGTATCTCTGCAATTCACCTTAGTGATTAAGGCTTCTGCTGATAGGCCTTCGCCTTCTCTTACAGCACCTGCAAGTTCTACAGAACAACCTTTCGCATCTGATACAATTACAGAATAGCTTCCTGAAGTCAATCCTTCACGATCTACTGAAGTAGAACCATCGTTCCACTGAATAGTATACGGCTCAGTACCACCCGCAACGCTCAAGTCTGCCGCACCGTTTGGGTTACCACAGCTAGCATCTGTAAAGTTTACAGTAGCTTCCAGTGCCTGAGGTTGACCAACCTCCGCTTTAAGCTCAATGGTTTTTCCATTTGCGTCTGTAACCAGCACATCGTAAAGACCGGCAGGGATATTCTCTAAAGAACGACCGGTAGCTCCGTTATTCCACTTAAAAGAATAAGGCTCAGTACCTTCTTCAATTACTACTTTCAGCGCTCCATCAGACGCACCAAAACATGAGGCATCAGTCGCATTGATAGACCCGGAAAGGTTGGAACAATCGACAGATAGCTCTTCTGTATAGACGCATGTAGCTGCTTTGTAGGCAATAGTAGGAGCCCAGCAATCATCACTTACAGCGCAAGCATCCTGAGCACACACTTTAAAGGTAACAGTCATAGTAGATGCCTGATGATCTTCACCGAAGTCTCTTATCTCATCTACCTTGAAACCGAAAACGCCTGAAGTAGGGTCTGTCATATTCAACTCCATAGGGAACCCCTCAGAGTTAGTGGCAGACTTAATGGTACCGCAGGGAACACCAACTGTAAGGTGAGATAATGCTGCCCGGCAGGATGCACCAGCGGACACTTCCATAGTATACACTTTGCAACCACCTTCTTCTTCCACACTTATAATAGAAGAAGAAAAACAGGATTCACCACAATTTTTCTGGGCCATTGCTGAGCTTGTTACCCCTAGTGTCATAACCAGAGTAAACAAGGTAGCGCTCAGAATCTTAGGAAGCAGGAACGACCTGCCTACCGGCCCATCTGAACTAAAACATCGTAAATATTTTCGCATATCGGTAATAATTTTACAACCTTAATTTAGCTCAATTAACCGCCGATCGAAAACAAGGGTTGTGCCTGAAGAGATTCTACAGGTATGAACATCTACATATCTTTATCAATACCTTAATTTGGTCTATTGGCAACAACAAAGCACACTGTGAAAATTTCAATATCACACATAAATATTTGGTAAAAAAAAGTAGATTAAGGCTTGATTAAGGAATTTCAAGGCAAAATATCCATTTACGGATCAACAAGTTAGCCTGCTCATAATTACGGCAATATGAAGGCAAAAACAGCCACTAGCGGAATCATATTTATACCGGCATTACCTAAAAACATTACATGAGATACAAACAATAACAATTGGTCAAATATCTAAATTGAGAGGCGTCGAAGAAGTATATTTAGGTATTAGCTGCCTGCGGGGTTTGCGATATCGCATGGAAATGGTGAATTTTGCGATTGCATTAGAAATATTTTCATCATAATGACTACAGACCAACTTAAAGATATAAAGGCTCGTGTTAATGCCTTGAGGGGGTATCTTTGACTATGATACCAAAAAGAAAGAAGTAGAAGAGCAGGAGCTTATCACCGCCCAACCAGATTTCTGGAACGACCCGAAGGCTGCCGAAGCAGTGATGAAGGAGATCCGTGCTAAAAAATCATGGACTGACTCTTATGAGGATGTTGAAGCGAAATTCGGTGATCTGGAAGCGCTTTACGAGTTCTATGAAGCAGGCGATGTAGAAGAGGATGAGATCAATCAAGAGAAATCGAAGGTAATTAAATCTTTGGAAGATCTTGAGTTCAAGAAAATGCTCTCTGCCGAAGAGGACCAACTCAGTGCCATGATGGAGATCAATCCGGGGGCCGGTGGTACTGAGAGTAACGATTGGGCCAGCATTCTCATGCGCATGTATATCATGTGGGGGGAAAAGAATAAGTATAAGGTCCGTGAGGTTAATTACCAGGCAGGTGAAACGGCTGGTGTGAAAGCTGTAACCCTGGAGTTTGAAGGTGATTTTGCTTATGGGTACCTAAAGGCCGAGAGCGGGGTTCATCGCCTTGTGCGTATTTCTCCTTTTGATAGCGGTGGCCGACGCCATACATCATTTGCTTCTGTATTTGTATACCCTGTGGTAGATGATAGTATCAATATCGAAGTGAACCCTGCTGATATTACCTGGGAAACCTTTCGTTCGGGTGGAGCCGGCGGACAGAACGTGAATAAGGTTGAGACGGCTGTTCGCCTCCGGCACGAACCCAGCGGGCTGATAGTGGAATGCCAGCAGGAACGCAGTCAGCTTCAGAATAAGGAGAAAGCTCTCAATATGTTGAAGTCAAGGCTTTATCAACTGGAGATCCAAAAACGGAATGAAGCCCGGGCTGAGGTGGAAAGCACCAAAAAGAAGATCGACTTTGGCTCTCAGATACGTAGTTACGTGTTGCATCCGTATAAATTGATAAAAGATGTACGCACCGGACATGAGCGCTCAGATGTGCAAAATGTACTGGACGGAGATCTGGACGATTACATTAAGGCTTTCCTGATGAGTCAGGCGGAGCCTGAGGAAAATTAATCAAATAAAAGCGGCTGCCTGGCCGCTTTTATTTTGCGCTTTTGCCTCCTGCTCTCAAGATGAAAACGGAGAAGCAATAAAACCGCGGCAACGCTAAGCCCTGTAAGAAGGCCGAACCATACCCCACTGGACCCGAGAGTTGTGTGAAAACCCATAAGATATCCGACCGGCAGGGCAATGAGCCAGTATGCCACAAAGGTGATGATGGTTGGCACTTTGACATCTCCCATCCCTCTGAGGGCTCCCAGAGTCACCACTTGAACACCGTCTGATATCTGAAAAAAACCAGCAACCACCAGCAGGGAGGCGGCAATTTCTATCACGCCTATTTCATCGATGTAAAGGGTGGGCAGGAAGTCATTGAACACGATAAAGAAGGTGCAAAACAGGGCCATGAATAAGCCCCCTATCAAAATGGCAATGAACCCTGCCTTACGCAATGAACTGAAATCGGAGGCACCTAGCTGGTTTCCCACACGGATAGTGGCAGATGCGGAAATACCAGAAGCAGCCATGTAGGTAATACTGGCGAGGCTAATAGCTATCTGGTGAGCAGCCTGTGCCTTGGCACTTATCCATCCCATCATAATTGTAGCCATGGAAAAAGCGCCTACCTCAAAAAGGAACTGTAATGCAGTGGGCCAGCCCTGCCTCCAAATAGCCGAAAGGTGGGCTTTTTTAATACGGACTACTTCATTATAAGACCGGATATGCCTGTAGCGTGACGACAAGTAATAGTACATAGCCATCCCTCCCCCCATAAGTAGGCGCGATATTACGGTGGCCACCCCCGCTCCTACCAGGCCAAGCGGCGGAAACCCAAGCTTTCCAAATATGAGCAGGTAGTTGAGGACTACATTAAGAAGGTTTGCTGATATGGAAATATACATCGCCTGACGGGTATGGCTCAGTCCTTCTACAAACTGCTTATACACCTGGTATACCATGAGGGGCAAGATGGAGGCGCCAATGAGTAAGAGGTATGGACGGCATGCCTCTACCACAAGTGGGGGTTGCCGGAGGTTATCAAGCAATAAAACACCCGCTCCAAGCAAAAGGGCAAGAAAGATAGCCGCGAGGCCATTGAGGAGGAGGCCGTTCTTAAGAATAGCCGCCTTTCTCATTACGTTTTTTTTACCGTCTGCAGCGGCAGCAAGCGGGGTAAGGGCGAAGGAAAACCCTAATCCTATGGTAAGGATAATGATGAACACACCATTGGCCAGGGATGCTGCAGCCAAAGGAATAGTACCAAGCTGACCGACCATGATGCTGTCTGCAACTCCTACCATAACATGGCCTAGCTGACCTAGCATCACAGGACCCGCAAGGGTAAGCGTCTTCCTGATGTGTTCGTTTGTGGTCATTACTTATCTGCTTATTAAATATCGAGCATACGGGCCACTTTAAGGAGGCCAGCTACGCTGATTGCATCCGTTATTTCCTGATTCATGACCATATGTATGGCTTCAGCCAGGGGAAGATTACGGATGAGCAAATCTTCTGTTTCTTCGAATTCAGTTTCACCCTGGGTAAGATCTAATGCCAGAAATACGAAGCCTTCCTCATCGGTTACTGAAGTGGAAGTATGAAGCCTCATGATATTTTCCCACCGTGCTGCGGAAAGTCCCGTCTCCTCTTTCAGTTCACGCCTGGCTGATTCAAGAATATCTTCGCCCACCGGACCTCCTCCCATGGGTATCTCCCAGGTGTATTCTTCAAGTGTGTATCTGTACTGGCCTACCAGCCATGTATTCCCGTTTTCATCAACAGGAATAATACCCAGGGCTTTATTCTTAAAATGAACCTTACCATAAATACCTTCACCTCCTTTGGGATTGATCACCTGATACTCGGTTACATTTACCCAAGGGTTATCGTACTTCTCCACACCACTCAGGGTTTGCCAGGGGTTCTTATCCAGATCTTTCATGCGGCAAAAATAGCAAAAGGCCCGGGCTATTCTGTCTGCATGAAGAAAGACTTTTGTAAATGAAAAAATGACGGATCTGAATAAATTACCCCCACCAAAGGAGGGGGTTTTCAATGGTTATTACCCCCAAAGGGGGATAGGCAGTTATCGAATAGCGGGATATCTATATCCCCATCCTCTTTCTTATCTTCCTTCTCCTGATACTTAACATACCGCTTTATCTTTTCTTCATCTATGCCTACCGTACTTACAAAATAGCCTCGTGACCAAAAATGATTGCCCCAATAGGGTTTTCTGCGAAGACTCTTGAAGTTCTTAAACATCATGATCGCTGTCTTACCCTTGAGAATACCCATGAAGTCTGATACACTAAGTTTCGGAGGTATACTACATACCAAATGAACGTGATCTGGCTGAATGTTCAACTCTTCTACCTTGACCTCCTTCCATTCACATATCGTCTTTATCTTATTCTCCAACGTATCTGCAACAATATCACGAAGTATACGGTGGCGGTACTTCGGGGTCCATACTACATGATAGACACAATAGTAAAAGCTATGCGATAGCTTACGATACTTGCTCATTCCACAATATACCCCTACTGGCATAGCCCTCAAACATGACCACCGTCTAAGACGGTGGTTTTAATTCGATTAATAAATTATGGCTTCCACTTGATGGAGCAGAATATGGAAAGTAAATTTCGGGATGCTGGCATCGTTTCATACGAAAGGAATCACAGAGGCGGGATGCGATGAGGCGGGCAGAGGTTGCCTGGCAGGCCCGGTGGTGGCCGCTGCAGTCATTTTGCCATCAAATTATCGCCATTCGCTACTGAATGATAGCAAAAAGCTTAAAAAGGCTGACCGCGACCTGCTTCGGAAAGACATAGAACAGGATGCCCTGGCCTGGGCTGTGGCTGAGGTGGACCATCTGGAGATCGATCGTATAAACATACTTAACGCTTCATTTCTAGCCATGCATCGTGCGATAGAGGGGCTTACTCTACGCCCGCAGTGCCTGCTGATTGATGGTAACCGATTTACGCCCTACCCGGACATTCCTCACCATTGCATTATTAAAGGTGATGGCAAATACTTATCTATAGCTGCTGCCTCGATATTAGCTAAAACCTACCGTGATGAGCTTATGTGCTCAATGGCCAGATTGTACCCGGATTATGGTTGGGAATCTAATGCGGGCTACCCGACTACTCTTCACCGCCGGGCTATTGCGGCCATTGGTCCTACTCCTTACCATCGTCGTTCTTTCAGACTTTTGCCTGAACAGTTGGAGATATTTTAAGGATATAGCATTTTTGGGGCATGGAAAATCTGAAGAAAACTGCCCTTAACGAGGTCCACCACAAATTAGGTGCTAAAATGGTACCTTTTGCCGGGTATGAAATGCCTGTACGTTACACTTCTGACATAGAGGAACACAACACTGTACGTGAAGGCGTAGGCATCTTTGATGTATCTCATATGGGTGAGTTTATGGTCAGAGGCCCTAAAGCCCTGGATCTGATACAGCGCATCACCTCTAACGATGCCAGCAAACTTTTTGATGGTAAAGCGCAGTATAGCTGCATTACCAATACAAACGGCGGGATTGTTGACGACTTATTAGTGTACCGGCTATCTGAAGAAGAATACCTGTTGGTAGTGAATGCGAGTAATATAGAAAAGGACTGGAACTGGATTACGCAATATAATACTGAAGGGGTGGAGATGGAGAACATCTCTGATGAAATGAGCCTCTTTGCTGTGCAGGGACCTAAAGCTACCGAAGCTCTTCAAAGCCTTACGGATATCAACCTGCCAGAGATGAAATTTTATACGTTTGAGAAAGGCACCTTTGCAGGGGTAAGTGACGTGATTGTTTCAGCCACGGGCTATACTGGTTCCGGAGGGTTTGAAATCTATGTGAGTAATAAAGATGCTGAATCTGTATGGAATAGCATCATGGAAGCAGGAGCTGATTTCGACATAAAGCCTATCGGGCTTGGCGCAAGGGATACGCTTCGACTGGAAATGGGCTTTTGCCTGTACGGAAATGATCTCGATGACACTACCTCTCCCCTGGAGGCCGGGCTGGGCTGGATTACTAAGTTCACTAAGGATTTTACCAATTCTAATAATCTTGCCAAACAAAAAGAGGAAGGGGTAGAAAAAAAATTGAGTGCTTTTCGCTTGATAGACAGAGGAATACCAAGACAAGGGTACGAAATCTATAGTGAAGATGAGAAAAAAATTGGCAAAGTTACTTCCGGATCTCAGAGCCCTAGCCTAAATTGTGGTATTGGACTTGGGTATTTATTGAAGGAGTATGCCAAACCCGGTACGGAAGTTTTTATTGCCGTAAGAAACCGGAAGCTTAAAGCTGAAGTAGTTAAATTACCATTTTACAAGGCAAATTGAGCAGAGCAGAAAAAGAAGCAATTATAATTAAGAAGCTCAGCGAGGTATCTGACAGTGACCTCGATGAGCTTTTTACTGTAATTTGTGCTATGACCTTCGGGAATGAAAAGGGGCTTAAAGATTACAGCCAATTTTTGGATGAGCCAAAGTCTAAAGAAGGAAAGCACCTTCGGGACGAGTTTCTGAACTACAAAAAGCAGTATCCGCGTGAATGATCAACCAGGCGAACCACAAAGGGAAGTTTATGTATGTGACACCATGGCACTTGTGTTATGGCTCGAAGAACGCAAACTTCCAAACTCTATTCTTTACATCTTTTCGGAAGTTATACACGGAAGGGCTAAGTTGGTAATACCAGCCATGGTGCTAGCCGAAGTAGGTTATCTTTCTGAAAAAAAACGAATAGGGCTTTCACTCGCTGATGTGTCTCTGTGGGCGGATAAGATAAAAACTGTAAGAGTAGCCCCGGTAAGCGGATCAGTTACGCAAAAGGCCTTCATAATAAATGATATTCCTGAGCTGCATGACCGCCTGATTGCGGCAACTGCCGCAGAGCTAAACGCTCCACTGCTTACTAATGACCCCAAAATCAAAGCCAGCAAATTCGTTAACACCATCTGGAATATACCCCGGAATGCACAACAGAAAACTCGACGTTTGCCTGAGTCCAGAACTATTTCATCTGTACGATCATAAGGACAGGGTAGTAATAGTTACTGATATACTCCGTGCTACCAGCTGTATGACTACAGCTATGGCATATGGCGTAAATAGCATCACGCCAGTAGCCACAGTAGAGGAATGCATTGAACTTCAAAACAGTGGCATGATATGCGCTGCTGAACGTGGCGGTGAAAAGGTAGAAGGATTTGAGCTGGACAACTCACCATACAGCTACATGAATCCTGACCTTCGAGGGCAGGACATAGGCGTGACGACGACTAATGGCACAATGGCTATTACTAAATCAGCGGATGCATTACAGGTATTGGCAGGCTCCTTTCTTAATATTTCTGCACTGGCTGATTATCTAAAAACTGTGGATTCAGACCTGCTTATTTTCTGCGCGGGGTGGAAAGGGAAGTTTAACCTTGAGGATACTCTATTTGCAGGTGCTCTGGCAAATATGCTGTCGGATAGTCATGAAGCTGAATGCGATGCCGTACTGGCTTCGGGCATGCTATATGATCAGGTTAAAGATGATCTGCAAAATGCATTGAAAGACTCGAGCCATGTGCAAAGACTAAAGCGACTGAATATAGATAAGGATATCGCCTTTTGCCTCACGAGGGATGAGTATCAGGCCATTCCGGTTTTGAAAGATGGTAAGCTTGTCCTACTAAAATAATTTTTTCCTTCATATCATTTGAATCAAAAAACTATTCGCATTACTTTGTAGTTCAAAGTGCTTTCACATGGAGGTAAAAACAGACTACAAAAGAGAGCTATCTGATATACGCCGAATGATGGCCAAGTCCTCACGGTTCATATCTCTAAGCGGGTTATCAGGTATTTTTGCAGGCATTTATGCTCTTGCAGGTGCGTTTATAGCATACAAAATCGGGTACCGGAATTTTGACCTGACCTTTTATGACAGGCTATTTGAAAGGAGCTCTGCAGACACTGTTTATCTCTTACTTGATGGACTGGGAATATTGACTCTCACGCTCATTACAGGGTTCTTTTTCACAAAAAGAAAGGCAAAAAAAGATGGCATTAAAATGTGGAGTCCGGCCTCAAGGCTGCTCCTTGAAAATCTATCATACCCTTTAATAGCAGGCGGACTGATTTGCCTTATACTACTGGAGAAAGGCCTGGTGGGGCTGGTTGCACCTCTTTCCCTGGTATTTTACGGAATTGCTCTGGTAAGCTGTAGTGCTTATACCCTCAGAGATATTAAATTTCTGGGAGTTTGTGAGATCATTTTAGGTATTATTGCAACCTTCTTCATAGGTTATGGCCTGATATTTTGGGCTATTGGTTTTGGCGTGCTACACATTATTTACGGTACGCTAATGTATTATAAATACGAGCGGTGAAAGACCACATCATCCATAAGCTCAACAAGGCGTTTGAGAACCGGATTCGATTAGGCGTGATGTCGGCATTATTGGCAAACGATAAGGTGGAATATACCGAAATTAAGGAGCTTCTTCAGGTAACTGACGGCAACCTGGCAAGCCACCTTAAGGCACTTGAAAAAGCAAATTATATTCAGGTTCACAAAAAGTTTGTCGGCAGAAAACCTAATACATCCTACTCTGCCACCAGGGAAGGGGTTTCTGCATTCCAAGAACACATCAATGCATTAGAGGCCCTTATTAAGGGAGAATAAAAAATTTTATACATTCACTTTGATTCTCAAAGTACTTTCAAATGAAAATACCACCATTTATACTTTGGCTCATCGGTACTATGATGGCGGCGGGCTTATTATTCGAACAGAGTTGGGGGATCAACATGCTACTATTTACTGCAGGGCTTATCCTGCTATGGTATGTTAACAGGCCCACTTGGCTATCTGCATTAAATGCAAGGCTTATAGCACTCGCAAGCTTATCTGCCTCAGCAGGGGTAGCCTTAGGCTTTACTTATTATGCGCACGCTGCCTACATTATCTGTGTTATCGCCATGGCAGGAACGCTATGTTTTTCTTCCTCTTCGATTCCGATGGCAATAGGGCAGGGCATTTGGACTATAATATCAGGCCACTTAGCAATAATTTCAGATAGGAGAAGATGGATATCTGATAGCAAAGCATCCAGGGTGCTTAAAGTAAGTGTATTTCCTGCCATTATCGCAGGGGTATTTTTCTTACTCTACTACGCCGGAAGCCCTGCTTTTGCTCTCCTGATTGATAATATCTTTCCGGACGAAGGTCGGAATAAGTTTTTCTGGGGTTGCGTATGGTGGGGGTTTATCCTGTTTGGTACTTTCTTCATTAATGAGTTTTGGCCAGGCATGCTATGGGAGCATAAACAAAAAAACAGCCTGACCCGGGAAACACATAAACCCGGCAAGATATCGGGACTATCCACAGGAATTAGAAAAGAAAAAGATCATGCCCTGATTACTTTATGGATTCTCAATATTCTGATCCTGATGGTAAATCTGACAGACCTTTACTTTGCGGCAATGGACGAATTACCAGGCGGGATTAGTTACAGCGAATATGTCCATCAGGGTATAAACACACTAATCTTAAGCCTGGTACTGGCCATCAGTCTCATATTGTATCACTTCAGAGGAGGACTCAATTTTTTTAATGAAGCCGGCATTGTACGCTCATTATCATATCTCTGGATCTGTCAGAACATACTTTTAGCTCTTATGGCAGCCTACAAAAATCTGCTTTATGTACAGGAATATGGCCTCACCCATAAAAGAATCGGGGTATGGGTCTACATCGTCCTTGTGATTGCGGGATTGATAACTACCTATATGAAAGTACGTGAAAGGCACAGCCTGTGGCGACTGGTTAAAATAAATTTTTCGATTGCAATGCTGGTATTACTGAGCCTTTCATTCGTGAACTGGGATGCAGCAATTGCACGGCATAACCTCTATGAGGCACGTCGTACAGACTTTAACTACCTCTTTTCCTTATCTGATAACTCGCTGCCGGTAATGCAGAATTTTGCGGATAAGTCATGGTGGTCAGAACTACAAAAAGAAAAGCTGGCACATAACATTGAGGGCGCACTAAGGAAAAGAAGAGGAAAGGATTGGCGCGGGATGACTTGGGCTGACTACCAAATTTTGCGCGAACTGAACATTAATAAGTAATAAACATGAATAATCTATTAAACCCTGTCAATGCCTTAAGAACACTCGCTGTCTTTTCGGCTCTTCCTATTCTTATGCGTGTAGCAACTCAAGGGGATATAACCGGCCTGTTCCTTTTATGGAATCTATTTCTTGCCTGGCTGCCTTTACCATTAGCCAGAGGGTTCGCCAGTACGCTTGCTATTACATCAAAGGAAAGGATAATGATGGCCTCAGTCTTTTTTCTTGCCTGGCTCTTTTTCTTTCCTAATGCACCATACATCGTTACTGACCTCATCCACCTGGAGGGTGAGCATGATCCGGCATACTGGCTAGAGGCAACTGTCCTATTTGCTCTGGCTACTACCGGCATGTTCACAGGAATGTATTCAATGTATATCATTCACAGGAGTCTGCAAAAATTGACCGGGCTTATTCTGTCGTGGTTAATAATGGGCGGCTGTGCCTTCCTTAGTGGGTTTGGAATCTACCTAGGCCGCATACAACGATGGAATACCTGGGATATCATCACAAGACCGCTCGCCCTGCTGAAGGGGGCTTATCATGGAGCCCAGGAAACGATAGCTATCGAAATGACAATAGGGTTTGGGCTACTTATTATTATCTGTTACTTTATGTTAATTAGTCTGGTAGGATATGAAAAGCGCACTAGCTAGTTTACGAAAAACCTTTTTAAGTTTCAGATTTGCCATTAAGGGGCTTAGGTTTTTGACAAGGCGGGAGCACAACTTCCGCTTTCACTTATTTGCCATGGGGGGAACCGTTATTGCCGGCCTCTTTTTGGACTTACCCAAAACAGATTGGGCACTTATAATTACCATGTGTGGTCTGGTATTAGGCACAGAGGCTATTAATACATCAATTGAAAAACTTGCTGACCATGTATGCCCGGAGCATCACCCGGCTATAGGAGTAATAAAGGACATAGCAGCAGCGGGGGTGCTTATAATAAGCCTAATGGCTTTGGTGGTTGGTCTGCTGGTTTTTATACCTGCGCTGATCAATTATTAGGCTGGAATTGATCAGGAAGCAACGGTTTCTTCGGGGACGGCTTTGCCAGTATCATGTAAGTAAAATACCAGACTGATTCTGAGGCCATCGGTGAACTCAATATCGTAATCAACTTTACTACTGACTAACTCCAGTTGAGTCTCTGCATGCTGAATGACACTGTCCTTAACCATTTTGGGCTTCTGAATATTATCCAGAGCAGTCATCTCAGAGTTGTGGTCCTGATAAACGAGAGTAACCTTATCAGGGTCTGTCTTGATTTCCAGCAGGATATCACTACCATCCCGATGATATATACCGTTAATCAATAGTGCTGAGCACATACGGTACATCATGATCTCAAGATTGAAAGGATAGCGGCGGAGGGTATCGTTTGCGACTATATCAAGGGTAACCCCGTCATAGTCATTATCCTTCATGAACACTCTACGTAAAGACTCTACTAATCCCTCCTTCATCAGGTACTGGGGAGAAAGGTGATTTTGCAGGCAGTTTACAAACTTGGTTTGCTTGAGTATCAGATCTGCCATATCGTTTAGCAGATAAGCAGGCTGGGTACCGTCCTCAAGTACGAGTGTATCATTTATATTTTCCAGGTTCTCGGCGAGAAGCTGAAACCCAACAGTAAGCTCGTTTCGTACGAATCCTTCTATTCCTTTCAATGAAAACTCATACCGCAGGTCAGTTTTTTTATCCAGATTCTCCCTGTCTTTTATTTCCTCTTTGAGGTCATTCATTCTGTCCTGAAATAACTCGCCGGAATAAGCCATCATTTTACCACTACGGTGTAATTTATTTACAAAGAGGGCAAGAAAAAGCGTACTCAATCCTATTACGGACAAAACGGAGATATAAAGAATATCAATTTCACTAAATGCCATAGAATTGTACTGTATTAATAGCCGGTCGGTGGCATATTTCGAGTAACTGTGCCTTTTTCTGAATAGAAAGTAAAGGAACAAAAGACAAAATATTCTAACGAATATAAAAAAGTTACTGTAAAAAACGGTTACATCCAGGCAATAATTATTTACAAACCCATGCCCACAATGCCTTAATTGCTTACAAGGCAGCCTATTTATAGTGTTTATAAATAAAAACCGTATGCAAAAGTAAGCGTTAATGCGTGTCCTGTCTCGCTTCAAAGAAATTTCATGGACTTATTTCCAATAATTCCGCTGATTAAGCTAAAATCTGAGCAATTAATGCAGCCGGCTCTATGCGCAAATGGTACAAATGTAAAAAGCGGGGCAGGATAAAAGCAGAATCAAATCACTAAATATTTTAGCTTTTTGGTGATTGAATTTTTAGTTTTGCCTCATGGCTGCTAAAGCACCTCCTATAATTCTCCCCCCGCTCTACTACCTCACTTATTTCAGGTATCTGACAGGTTTTGTCCGGGAAAAATATGCTCATATCCTTCAGGTACAGGAAACCGGTTTCCTTGATGACTTTGCAAGCATGAGCCAAGAGGCACAGTGCTTATTTGTCAGGCTGGTGATACGTCGTGGCAGATACTTTCCACTTCACAGGTTAATCTATGAGGAGATAAAAGACCTAAACCGGACGGTGGATGAACTGGTATCAGCCGGCTTTGCCTCTACAATAGAGGATGAGGACCCTGCATGTCTTAAAGAGATTCTTTACAAGCTTACTAAAGATGAAATATTCTCTTTACTAAAGACAATGGGAGATGATACAGTCAGAAAAAGCTGGTCAAAATCCAGGTTAGCGGACAGTGTCACTTCTTATGCATTCGAGGAAATACTCAGCCACCTTAGTGAGCTGGTGCCTATGATCAAGTGCGGTAAAACAGAGGAGACAGAGATGATCTTTTTCCTTTTTTTCGGCAACTTGGACCATACACTGAGTGAATTCGTAGTCAGAGATATAGGGTATGTTAAATTAGAGGAGATAAAGGCAGAGCACCTTACAGCTCAGTTTACCACTCGCATGGAAGCTGAGCAGAAGCTTTTCTTATGCCGTGCCTACGCCACCTACAGATTATTAAGGGATGGGCTCCCACCTGATGAGCTGGTGGCGTGGTTTGAGGAAGTAGCCAATAGTGTAACTGACTGGACAGCTCCTGCGAGGCCCGTACTGGACAAACTTGCAGTAAAGATGGGAAGGCTGCTAGAGCGGCTTCAGGAACCGGACCTTGCCAAGGTCGTCTATGGATACACCGTGGCTCCTCCTGCCCGTGAAAGACTTGTACGCCTATACCGTTCTGAAGGGGATGAAGGCCTTGCCACTGATCTGGCACAACAGATACTTGACCACCCATGCAACGCTGAAGAGTATTACTTTGCCAGGGACTACCTGCAAACGGGCTCTACGAGAAGCCGGATCAAACGCAGTATGACAGCCTTACTGAAGGATTCAGATGAGATACATATAGAGGCCACTCATAAACCTTATGTAGAGGGTGGTACACTAAATTACTTTTTAGAGCAGGGGTATACGGGATACCATTGTGAAAACTACCTGTGGCGCAGCTTATTTGGCCTTGTATTCTGGGAAGAGTTATTCGACGGGGGCTCACAGGCACTTCATCATCCTTTACAACGGACACCCTCTGACTTATACCATGGTGGTTTTTTCAGAGAAAGGGAAGAAAGACTCAGAGAGCGCCTCCGTGTTATGGATTACCTTGACAGCTTCGAAAATTATACTACGCGTTTCTTTAGTGAGAAAGAAGGCATTACTAACCCATTCATAGGATGGCACGAGCACTGCTTTCCTTCTCTAATGGCTTGCTACAAGCTGGTAGGCGCAGGCCCTTTATCAAAGGTGCTGCTAGAAATGTGCCGGAATGTCAAAGAAAATGGCAGAGGCTTCCCTGACCTGTTCGTTTTCAGGGATAATTCCTATGAATTCATAGAGGTCAAAAGCCCGACGGACCAACTCTCCGCCCAGCAGCTATACTGGCTGGAGTTCTTTGCACAGGCAGGCATCAACGCAAGGGTACTGAGGGTAGCCTTTGCCTGATCAGTAATCGTCCGGAACCACTTCTACCTCAAGCCTGTCGTCTGTTACGGAGTTTATCTTAAAGTTAACAGCCTCTTTGTCATTTTCGAAAGTAACCTGTAGCATACTCTTATCCGCCAGCCATATCCAGTTACCTACTTCGGTAGAACGGCTGCCATCTCTCTGGAACCGATACTGAAGGTAAACGCTATCATCATTAAATCTGAGACCATCTGTAAGGCGCGAATCAAACTCATCTTCCGAAATGGGAATATAAACCCGCTGAGGCTCGGGAGCGAGCCAGTAAGCATGTACCCAGTCACGGTTTAGTACCTGCTCTGGTAATTCCTGGTCTGCCACGGTGGTAGTATTACGGCTGGTGCAGGCAGTAGTCGCACACATGGCTACAATAGCAATCAATACGGGAGTCAAAAATCTTTTCATCTTGAGGCTAAACTGATGTCAACCCAAATGGTTGGAACTGTGAGGTACTCAGATATCTTTAATCACACGCACCTTTTTGTATATTTACAGCCAATAATTACCTATCAAATACCTTCCTTTTGGACAACAGAGACATTATCCGGATTTTCAAAAAAACAGCAGCACTGATGGAGCTGCATAATGAAAACCCTTTCAAAACCCGCACCATGGCAAATGCTTCGTTTAAGCTGGAAAAGCTAAGCGATAGGCTGGAAGACCTGAGCCGGGATCAACTGGAATCTATAGAGGGAATAGGGAAAAGTCTTGCGGCTAATATCAGAGAAATTGCGGATACATGTACGCTGGCTTATTACAAGGATTTACTGGCTCAGACACCTGTGGGGGTGGCTGAAATGCTTGAGCTAAAGGGTATAGGCCCTAAGAAAATTCGTACGCTGTGGAAAGAACTGGATGTGGAAACCATCCCGGCCCTTCTGCAGGCATGCGAAGATCATAAAGTAGCTGCATTAAAAGGCTTCGGGAAGAAGACGGAGGAGTCTCTGAAGCAAAACTTGCTTTTTAAAATGGCTAATGCTAATAAGCGCCATTATGCCGTAGCCCTTCCGCTGGCAACAGAAATAATAAAACTACTGGAAGATTCTGCCCCAAAAGCAGTAGTAAGTTTTACCGGTGAGCTGCGACGTAAGCTCGACATTATTGAAAAGGTAGATATACTGGTGGGCGCCGAGCAAACCAGCGAGTTAATGCAGGCCCTGGATGAAAGCGAGCTTGTTATTAAAGACGAATTTCGCTCAGGCCCCTTTAGCTGGCGGGGTAAATTTGAAGATGGGTTGCCCCTGGAGGTAGTTGTCTGTCCACCGGAAAAATTTAGCCGTCAACTGTGGCTCACTACGGGATCTACTCTGCATCTTGCCTCGGTGATATCTGATGGCAGATCTCTGGCGGAACTGGTGGATGGTAAAATGATAGGCTCAGAGCAAGAGGCTTATGAAATTGCCGGTCTTAAGTATGTAGAGCCTGAAATGCGGGAGGGGCTGTTTGAGATTCCTTTAGCCAAGGAAGGCAAGCTCCCAAAACTGATTACCGAAAAGGACCTTAAAGGCATTTTGCATGTGCACTCTACTTATAGCGACGGCCGGCATTCTCTCAGGGAAATGGCTGAGTACTGCAGAGAACTTGGATACGAATACCTTGGCATAACAGACCACAGCCGTTCAGCCTTTTATGCAAATGGACTGGATGTGGAACGTATCAAGGAACAGCATGAGGAAATCGATGCACTCAATACGGAAATGGCCCCTTTCAGGATATTTAAAGGGATAGAGTCTGATATTTTATCGGATGGGTCCCTGGACTATGAGGATGAGGTACTCGCTAGTTTTGATTTTATCGTGGCTTCTATTCACGGCAACCTTAGTATGGATATTGATAAGGCCACGCAACGACTGATAGGCGCTATAAAAAACCCTTATACTACCATGCTTGGGCACCCTACAGGCAGGTTATTGCTAAGACGTGAGGGCTATCCGATAGACCACCGGGCAGTCATTGATGCCTGTGCGGAACACGGGGTCATCATAGAAATTAACAGCAACCCCTGGAGGCTGGATATTGATTGGCGCTGGGTGCATTATGCTATCGAAAAAGGGGTGGCTCTGAGTATAAACCCTGACGCCCACGAGAAGGATGGCTATGAAGATATGTACTGGGGAATATGCACCGGACGGAAAGGTGGTCTTACGGCGGAAAAAACATTTAATGCCCTGAGTGCGGATGACGTGGCGGCTCACTTCGACAGTAGAAAGAAGGCTTGATGAGGAAGCAGAAGATACTTGTCATACGATTCTCTTCTATAGGGGATATTGTTCTTACCACTCCTGTAGTTCGTGCACTCGCAACCCAATTGGAGAACACGGAGGTACATTACTGTACAAAAAAGCAATATGCTTCGCTGGTTGAGCATAACCCTTACATCCATAAAGTACACTTACTGGATAAAAACCTCAACGACCTCGTAAGCCAGCTTAAAGAGGAGAATTTTGACCACATCATAGACCTGCACCGTAACCTGCGCACGAGGCTTATCAAATTGCGCCTGGGGATAAAATCTACCAGCTTTGATAAGCTTAATCGGGAAAAATGGCTGATGGTAAACTTCCAGATCGATCGCCTGCCTAATCGCCATATAGTGGATCGTTATATGAATACTGTTAAGCCACTGGGAGTAAAAACGGATGCGCTCGGACTGGACTATTTTATCCCTGATAAAGACGAAGTGGAAATGGATTGGCTGCCTGAGAGTCACCGGAAGGGATATGTGGCCTATGCGATAGGGGCACAGCATAATACCAAAAAGCTTCCCCTGGACCGTATGATTGAACTATGTGATAAGATTAATAAGCCTATCGTTTTACTGGGCGGTCCCGAGGACGCTGATACAGGGGAAAAAATTGTTGATTTCTTTCAGCGCACAGATATATCTGCTCCCTATGAAGAGAAGTTGCTGGAACTGAACAAAAAAGCAGAGATTTTTAATGCCTGCGGCAAGTTTAACCTTAACCAATCAGCCAGCCTGGTGAGGCAGGCCAGCCATGTATTCACTCACGACACCGGGCTGATGCATATTGCGGCAGCCTTCAAAAAACAGATATTTAGTATTTGGGGCAATACCATCCCTATGTTTGGCATGTATCCTTACCGAACCAAGTTTACAGTGTTTGAAGTACAAGGGTTAAAATGCCGCCCATGTAGCAAGATAGGACATAGCCAATGTCCAAAAGGCCACTTTAAGTGCATGAAAAATATCGTCTTTGACTTCTATCTTCCGTAAAATTAGTGTCAAATAATTCTCACTGAATATCAATATTTTATCGTGCCATGCCCCAAGTATCGCACGAGGAATTCATCCATAGTTTTAATTTTTATAGATAAAGTCATATTTTTATAATTGGCCATTATTTGTCCTAGCTAAAATACGACCAGAACTATGGAAACATTTGAGAAGATTTCTACCACTTTACCGGGCTCCAGATTTAAAAGTTCTCACCTGATAATGGGCTTTTCAATTCTTACTGCAGCAGCCGCTCTTGGCACCATATACTATTCATTAATGCAATTAATGGAACAAGGGTTTAGGACCAGCCTGGTATGGCAAGGTTCGCAGCAGGGCCTTATAGCCTACTCCAGAAATATCCTTCAATTTCTTCTATGCCCTGCCGGTCTTTTAGCTTCCGGAATTGCTGTCCTGGTCACTTCCAGTGGTGTATTACTTCATTTTACATGGGCCAGGCTTGCCATGATCGCCGGCTCTGCTGTTACCATCCTGCTATGCTTCATGACTGTGGTCTCAGTGTCACTTTCAGCCACAGGACCCATAAATAGTTTTTGGCATGATTTTGGTTTTACCAGTAATAAAAGTTTGACATTGACCTTAACTCTGGCGATGGCCCTGATCGCACTGATGATCCTCCTGATAAGAAGGCTCCGGTCAGATGAGTTTAAAGAATATTTTTGTTAGTGGTTTGGTTTTGGTTTGAATGTGTAAAGGCCCTGGTATCCGGGGCCTTTACTCTTTTACACCAGTGTTACTGCCTCATCCTGATCAGTACTCCCCTCCTACTTTTCTCTCTTTTGCCGTGAGAACACCTTCCACTTCAGGCAATCTATTTGGTTTAGACGTAAGACCCGTAGTATCTGTGAGGGCTTTCATAAAGCTGATAATATCCTGCTTCTCCCTGTCAGTAAGCTCTAACGGGTCTGGGCTGAGGGTCTGATTAGGCACCTCCAGTCCTATACCGGCACCTCCTCCCCTGTCATAAAAATCGAGTACTTCTTCCAGTGTGGAAAAGACGCCGTTATGCATGTAGGGACCAGTCAAGGCTATATTCCGTACAGTTGTGGTTTTAAAGCTATTATTGTAAATGGATGTGCGTTCTTTCATCACTCCTTCAGCCCTTCCCGGATCCTTATCAGCAATGGGGTTATCCAGATCAGAGTTAGCAGGAACACCCAGCACTTCCGATTCGCTTTCTTGGAAAAGGGGAGGTACGGACCCGTTGAATACCGGCGCGAAATGACAGGTACCGCAGGCAGCTTTTCCCATAAACAGGTTGAAGCCCCGCTTAGCGGATGCATCAAGGAGCTCACTTTCACCGCGGGCGTATCTGTCAAATGGAGAGTCGAACCGGGTAAGGCTGCGGATATAGGCGGCTATAGCAGCAGCCACGGTGTATTTTTGAATAGGGTTATTTTTTACCTCGGGAAAGGCCTCGTGGAAAAGGACTGTATACTCGCGGCTTGAACTTAGCTTTTCGAATATTTCGAGATAGGATGTATGAAATTCACGGCTATCCGTCACCACATGGGCTATCTGGTTTTCGAGCACATCTGTACGCAGGTCATAAAAGTACCTGTCCGCAAATACTGAATTCAACAGTGTAGGCGCATTTCGGTCCAGGTTGCCGTCTCCATTCATAGCCAGGCTTTTAGCCCGGCCATCCGTAAAGGCCATTTCCGGCTTATGACATGAAGCGCAGGAGCTCTGGTTGTTACCGGAAAGTATGGGGTCAAAGAAAAGATACCGTCCGAGTGCTACCGTTTCATCCGTATACTTTTCTTCCTCCAGTTGCATGAAATGGTAGGGGTTTAGCAGTTTTTCAGAAAAGATGTGATCGGCCTCGTAGTTAAGAGAGCGCTTGACAAACCGGCGGTCTGTTTCTTTCCATGTCTCGATTCCCAGGGCATAATGAGCTTTTTTGATGTCCCTGAAAATCGGCTCAACATAATTTCTTAGAAAGTCCAGCCTGTCAAACGAGTTAAAATCCTCAGCTTCATCCAGTATTGCTATGGCTTCCTGAAAGTTTTGTTCCAGCCTTCCAGCAAGTTCTTCATCCTTTTGAGAAATTATAGGTAAAAAAGACTTGAACGCCAGGTAAGAGGCATTAAGAGAAACTTTCGCTTCGGGCAGTGCGTGTTTTTCACTCACACCGGGGGTATCGAAACCGGTCAGCCCCAATGAAAACAGGCGGATAAGGTTTATTCTAATAGCTTCCAGCAGGATCCGGTCAGATATTACATTAGTTGGGCTGTAAATCCTAAGACGTTCTGCACTATCATTTAGCCCTTTGGTAAGTTTGATCAGCAATTCTTTATCAGGAAATTCCTCGTCGTAAAGCATCTCTTCCAGGGTCTGCAATCCCTTAGGTTCGAGTACACTTAATTGCGGACTGTTTCTTTCAAGCTTATGAAGGGGGGCACCGTTTATATAGTCGTTTACAAACTCTTCATCTACATAGGCTGCCAGGTATTCAATTTTTTTATAGCTAATGCGAGCCTGTGAATGGGCCTTTCTGAGGTCGTCCATTGAGGCCTGATCGGGCCGGCAGACACTTGCCAAATGGTAAAGGCGAGACGTTTTTATAGTAAAATCCTTCAGCCCTGCCCGATAGGTTTCACGGGCTTTTTCAAAAGGATAAGAGGCGCCTTCCGGTATGTTATAAGCGCTTAAATAAAATGATGATAAAAAAACACAGACTGAGAGGGCCAGCAGGTAGATTTTCTTCATGATCAGCAGAGGTTTTTAAAGAAAGTAAGCCCCGCCGGGTCCTGCGGGGCTAGTAATAACCGGGTGTCGGTTACTTTTGGATTACAAGACGGGCTTTTTCACCTTCTTTGGTCATAAGCATGTAAATACCCTCCTGGAGGTCGGATACATCCATTACGCTGGTGTTTCTTACTACGCGTACACGCATGCCGTTCATGTCATACAGCGCTACATCCGTAGTAACATTGAAGCGGATTTCGCGGCTTACAGGGTTAGGGTATGCCTTGAACAGTTCAGCGTTAAGATCCAGCTCTTCCAGTTCTTCAATAGCCGTTACGGCATCGTCCCAGCCAGTGATGGCATAAGTCAGGGAGTTATTATAAGGGAATGGGTTGCTGGTGCTGGGGTGCTGTGAGTTTACAAGCAGCGTTTTGCCATCAGTGGTAGGGCAGGCACCAGTTACTTCGGCCCCTCTGGGTACTACTGAAATACGAACGAGGTCCTCATAAGTAGGATTCTCGATTTTCATATCCAGAAGCCACATTTCACAGGTACGGTTACTTACTCCGGCAGGCGTACGTCCGTTAGACGTGCCGTTAAGGTCTTCGCAAACTACCATATAAGGCTGTCCGTTTACCACCATCACATTCAGACCGTCAGGGTTAGACATGTGCTTGGAGGGGTAGTTTCCTATTTCGGGGCTTTCTTCCAGGAAAGGACCACCTTCGAGGTAGGTACGCACCACACCCGTAGCAGGATCAAACTCAAGCACACGTCCGTAGTAATCATTGAAATTTCCGGCCATCACATAGTCCAGTACCTGATCAGGAGTTTTGTCCGCCAGCCAGGGGTGCCGTGCGACTACAGGCTCTACCCAGTGGTAGTCGAGTACACCGCGTGTGCCTTCACCACCACCCTGTGCCCAGCGAGAGAAGCGGGTTCCGATACCGTCACGGCCAGTTTCGGTCATGTAAACTTTTCCATTGTAGTTAGTTACCCACTCAAGGCGGTTGAACATAGTAGCACCTGCCTGCAGGGCTCTTTCAGCAAACTTCAGGGTTTCCTGAAGGTTGTCGCTCTTCATTTCTATCCAAGGTTCGCCTTCAGCGTCGTGTTTATATACATAGAGTTTTCCTTTACGAAAATCACCTGGTACGTCTGCCACAAATTTGGTAAACAAGCCGGGGGTTGCATCAGCGCCCAGGTACACCGTCTGATTGTCAGGCATAACGGTTCCACCTTCGAAAGGCTGACGACCCCAGTTATATTGCTTGCGGATGGCCTTAGCTTCACGGGGGTCGATTTCAACCATGTAGTTAAAGTTCTCGTAGCGCTCGATCTTTTTGCCTGCAAAGTTACCGGGGATATCAGTGGAAATAACCCAGTCGCTGGTGTCACGAAGAGGAGAAATGTCATCATTACTGGTACGGAACCACTCTTCTGCTGTCCATATACGCCCATCGTAAGAGGAGGTGATACCGCCACAGTTCATACCAGTCTCACCTACCGTATTGACAAAATCTACGTTAAAATACTTGCCGTTACGGCCGTCTGAAAGAGTCTGCTCAACGATGACAAGGGTATCGGTAGCAGGGTCACGGCGAACTTTGAAAACGGTCATACCACCACCGTCACCGATGGAGTCGTTTCTTACGACCATTTCGTGGTTTACGGAAATCCAGCCGAGGTCTTCCGAATCGTTATCAGGGGTAAACCCGATAAAGTCATGCCATTGTTTAGCCAGCGCTTCACCTGGAGCATTGCCATAAGTGGCCGTGGTTTGTACTTTATCCACTTCACCAATGAAGAGAATCTGGTATTTAAGAGGATTGGGAGGCATTACCACCGTTTCGGGTACGAAGTCTGCAGGCATCTCCACTTCTACAGGAAAGTAGAACTGGGCAAACACCGGGGCTGCTGTGCAACAAAGCATGCAGAGCAGTAGGTAAAATTTTTTCATCAGATGATAGTTTTTATAGTTAAATGCGGATAACACCATAAAACTACCTACTGATTCTTACCTATCCGTATGGCTGCGTTTATGTATTTACTATCATATTATTTCTAAAATTTTGCGCTAAAGTTAATTTGTTAACCGTTCTATAACCACGAAAAAAAGCCTTTATAAAATAGCTTAAAGGGCTTTTATCTATAATTTTTATTGAAATAGATACACCCAAAAATAGCCTAACCCTACATAAATATACAAATCACCCACATAAGACGCAGCGTACACTGAATTCAAAAATCCTACACGAGTAGGATTAACGATAAAGCAGTACCTTACCGCGCTTTTCAAATGTACGGCTAAGGCCTTCCAGGCTTTTTAGCTGAAGGTGGTAGTACACCATCTGGTAAGTCTGCGTTCCCGCATTAACAAAGGGGATATTCCAGCGCAGAGAGTGGTTTTTTTCGGTAGGATTAATGAATTGCCTCTCTTCTCTGAATAGAATTTTACCAAGTTGATCAAAAACAATTAATTCGATTTGGTAGTCCTCTACGGGATTACTCAAAAAGAACTGAAAATCAACATGGTCGGTAGCCGGATTAGGAAAGGCAACCACTTCCTGCAGGAAGGTCCGGTTGTTCTCCACTACCTCAAACCGGATTTGCTTGCTGGTGCGGTTTCCACTGTAGTCACCTGCATACAGCGTCAGGGTATGCTGCCCCGGCTCCATACCATACAGAGGGCAGGTAAGAGAGCCCCTGGTAGCATCATTTTCATTATAGTAGAAGTAGCGATTGAGCTGAAAAGGTTGCTGAGTGAGCGTGTCCAGCACAGCCCAGAGCCCCTTTTGCGGCCCGGACCCAAGACTGATACCTCCCGGGTCGGACAGTTGAGCAATCAGGACCGCGTCGGCTGAAACAGGATCACCTTCGGAAAAATAGGGATGGTCAAGGTACATGGTTATGAGCGGAGCAGAACGGTCAACATCCTGGATAGCCCCCTGGCTCATAGCAAGGTTGCTCATTCCCCCCGCAGCATCACGAATTACCCGACCATCCTCACCGGATTCCCTGGCATAAAGGCTTAATCTTAATTCAGTAAAGTCCTGTGTCCTGGACGGGAGGGATATCTCAATTGAGAATTTCCCATTAGTTATAGTGGCCTTACCCTGGTAAATAAGATCATCATACTCATGGTAGGTAATTCGGGTATGAGGGCCACCCTCTCCAAGGGTCTCCTTTTCAACTGCCTCGTCGAAGAGTGAGAGAAACACCTGTCCGTTAAACGCTTCCGCTATGGTTTCTTCAAAAATCACTTCGCCTTCGAACGTAACAGTCTGTCCGCCCGAAAGAGTATCCAGGGGTTCACCATCATGACCGGTAATAGCTGTAAGTCTGAGCTTGCCCTTAGGATAGGCGGGCATCATGGAAGGATCCCCCAGCAAGCTAAAGTTACGGTTGATCACCCCACGTATGGCGGCATTTTTTGTTTGCCGGAACAGATCTCCGAGACGCAGCCTTTCGCCATTATCTTCTTTATAAAGGGCCTCGTAAAAAGCATAACTAAGCTCGAAATTGGTAGCCGAAAACACCGGTCTGGTGGTAGTAAGCAAAGCAATAGCTCCGGAATGGGGCAGGAGAAGCGCTTCTTCGGCTGCAGAACGCCTGCCAAAATCATCAAAGCGCCCGAATTCACAGGTTGGCGACAGAATAATAGGAAATGAAGCCGAGTTCTGCCATTTTTTCATTTGGTCTATGGTCAAAATTCGTTCATCTGTCCAGCCCGTTTCCCCACCGTGTCCGATATAGTCAATAATGAAGGAGCCATGATCAACCGCACGACTAAGTTCGGCCCTGGCCGCGGGACTTATCTTAACCGGCCATGAGGGGTCTCTCACCTGGGGGTAGGCATCCACGAAGAGACGGTCGGTCACGATCTGTGGTTGCGAAGATTCCATTTCACTGGCAAGAATGTCGCTGCGCAGCATATGCTTGTTGTAGTCTCCGTCGTCCGCGACAAAGGCAATCCGGTTACGCCAGGGACCAAACCCTTCCTCTGCGGATGCGTAAGTGATCAACTTATTCACCATAGCTGTGGCCTCTTCAGCACTGGCAACCGGCAGGCGGCCTACCGCAATATCTAGGTCATGGATAGTCTGACGGCTACCTCCCTCTGTCCACTCTCCTTCCTGCTCATCAAAAAAGCCAAAGTAATCGTCACTAGCATAGCTCAGCACATCATGGAAAGATTCTGTGGATGGGTAGGCAGGAATGGCGTGGATGTTATCGTCATATATTCCTGCCACATCGTATGATCCGTCAGCAAAAATAAGCAGGTAGCGTAACTTACCGGAAGTATTAAGGTCACGCGCATAGTTTCTAATGGCGCTAATATCCCTTCTTCCGGAGGCATACCGGGCATAAATATACTCCACCTCGGCTACATGCACACTCAAGCCATCATGTTCGCGCCTGAAGGTTGCGAGCCGCTCCGCTTCATGCCGCCATGCTCCGGGCGTCACAATAAGCAAGTCTGCCGGACCGGTGGGTAGTTCAGGCACCACCTGAATTGAGTGAAATTGTGCCTCTAATGCCAGCTGTGGTTTAAAAAGCATATAGGTTCTGCTCTTATTGCCAGCTACATACCGTTCAAAATCCTGTCTTGCAGGGCGTAGGGGGTCAGTTACATTCCATAACTGGTGACCGGCAAAGGCCTCGCCTGGCTCAAAACGGAATGCTGATGGATAGTTACCTGCAAATCGCATCAGGTTTGGCCTGTCGGGGTCAGGCTTACGAGCAAAAGAAAGTTCAAAATAATCAAGATAGGCAGTACTTATGGGGGCCTGGTCGAAACGGAAGGTGAGGGTGTTCTGTCCGGTGCGGGTAATGCCAGCAGGAATAGTGATATCAATATCAGCAGGCTGGGCCTTGATGCCCCAAATACTCTGCTGAATGGGATAGGCAGTGGTTTTACCAACTTCCTGTCCGTTACAAAACAGCGTGAAGGTGCCCTGCCTTAAAGCACGGCTTACAAACCGTGCGTTTAATTCGACATCGTTTGTCTCGTGCAGCAAAAAGGAAAAGTCAAGTGAGCCGTCTTCCGCAAACTCCTCCCCTACCCAATCACGGCCACTTTTAAGCAGGTTAATGATGTCATGCTCATGGTGCTGGATCGCCTTATATGTCTGGATGACGGGTCCTCCGGGCAGGGGCCTCTCACTAGGTATCCTCAAGGGGGGAAGTGAAGGATCGAAAGCCAGGTAAAAATTAGTCGTACGACTATAAAAATTTTGAGCTACACGTATTTCACCTTCAGTAGAGAAGACCTTGTCTGGGCCAGGAATATAAGCCAATAGGTAATCTTCCTCTTGGAACTGACCATCCTCCAGACCGTATGAGGCTACAGGTATTTGCCTGGTCCGAAAGTCTGTGGCCTCGCTATTTGCCTGTGGCAACACACCGCCGGAGCCAGTAAAAACATGCAGAGCAGAAGGATCAACAGAGGCAGGGTTTAGGCCGAGACGTGCAACATCATCGAAGGTTATCTTATATACACCTTCTTCACTTACCTGAAACACTCCATATTTACCGCCGGGGAGCAAAACGGACTGACTAAAGGCAAATGTGCTGACAAATAACAGTAGTAGTCCGCTTAGTGCTTTCATTGCTATTGCTCGTTACTAAGCATCTGGGATCGCCACTGATCCTCCATGTCCAGATTTTCATCCCCTGGCTGGTAAGGCAGAAAAAGAAAGGTCAGCCGCATCATCTCATCCTTATCGTCCATACCTCTCTCAAAAAATACCGGCTCCGGAGGGAAGTTGGGGTTTTCCGGATTATCTACTGTATTATCAAACAGAGCTTCCGCATGGATGACACTCCCTTTAGGTATGTGAAGTAGCTTTTTATATTGGTAAAACTCCTGCCAGTTGAAGTCCCACTGGGGTATATGAACAAGCGGTATGGTTTTACCTTCTGGTGTAGTAGCCCAGGCTTTAAAGTTTTTACCCAGTCTGTGCATATGGGGGTTCACGCTAAAAAGCGAAAGGTCCTGCCCCACACGTATGTTTATATCATATTGGATGGCTGTATCGGCAGGTATGATATTACCGGTATTCAGGTCGATATCAGTTGGCCTGAACGTGGTAAACATGACGGTGCGCTCTACCGGCTCATCGGAAAAGTATATGTGGATAGTGGTCTGATCGGAGGTGTTGATGGGTGAAGGCGCATAATGCATGTTACGAATCAGAAATACCCCTTTTTTGGGAAGAAGAAACCCTATGCCTTCAGGATAGATACGTGGGCCGGAGCCTGGTAACCACCCATCATGATATGTCTGCATTGGTGGGTTACCGTCTTTATCAAACAGGTTGAAGTACCCGTAATCATGTTGGTCGTCTATGTAGTCAGTATCGCCAAATTCAAAATAGGCAGGCATATTATCGAGATCCACACCCTCGGACACTTCAAGCACCTGGTAGCTGGCATGGTGTGCTAGTTGGCGATTGCCGGGTATAAATTCGATTGCCTTTACATAGGTTTGCTCTTCTATCTCATAGGGAAGAGCATAACAGATATAGGTTTCTTTATTATCGCCATCGATCTTTACCGGCTCATCCATTTGCAGGATCAGGTCGGGGTAACCGAAAAGACTGGCACCACTAATGGTATTTGACGGAGGCTGCTGTAGCTCGGAGGCAGGCCCGTACGGTGCTCCATCTCCCACCCAACTACTTATGACACGGATCTCATCATCAGTCAGTTGCTTTTCATTAGCAAAAGACCGGTACGAAGGATCGGCCTTCCATGGCGGCATAATGCGCTCTGATACTACGTGCTGGATAAAGCTAGCCCGCTTAGCTACATCGCGGTAGGTGAGTAGACTGAAAGGTGCAGCCCCATTAGGCTTGTGGCAGCCAGAGCAATTCTTATAGATAATAGGCGATACATGCTCAGTAAATGTATAATTCTGAGCTGAAACCGCTAGGGGCAAACACACAAAAAGAAAAATGAATGGCAGAGCCAGACGTTTAGTTACCATAAATAGGGGCATTGATAAAGCAGCCTATCGGCTGGGTTTTCTCATACTCCAGTGGAAACCCGGTGACCATAGAATTGATTGCATCATCAAGGTAGTGGCGGGTAATTACCTGACGCTTCTTGGTAAGACTGTATACCCAGTTATCAATGGCTCCACTGTAACGAGTCTCACCATATGCATCTATAAGAAAGGCCTCCGGAGTTACAGACGCTCTGAGCATATCTACCATCCTGTAATCATTATCCAATAGTACCTGAGGCTTTAGCTTGTATTTACGCTGAAACTCAACTATATCCATTAAAGGAAGGTCTTTACCAGGAAATAGGGCAAAAAATTCAATTCCCTTACGCTTATATTTCTCAGCCAGTTTATTAATGGTAAGGGTATAACTTCTGCTCAGAGGACACTCAGGGGCCATCACCACAATTACCATGGCCTTAGCTTTTACTTTGCTCAGGTCAAATTCTTCCTTACTAAGCGTATTCAATTTTACTGAAAACATGGGGTGGTCTTTTGTATCCTTTTCCTTGTCCGGTCCTCGGGATGCTGTGGACAGCAGGGAAATAATGAGGAGGGGGAGTAAGATTTTTAAGTGCTTCACGACCAGTTCTGTTTTTCAGGGCCCATGCAGGCGCATCGGAATAACCATGTAAGATTATTTACAAAATAACAAATTTTTAGACAAATAGACATTACCCAAAGATTAAAAATAAGCCATGATTCAATCATGATATCATAATCAACTATGTATCAGTCGGTTTCAAAATAATAATTATTTAAATAAAAAATATATTACCCTAGTAGTAATTTCTCCCTACTAAGTGAAGCACAAAAAAAGCCCCCCGCTAATAGCAGGTGGCTTTTACACTAGTCTTTAACTTTAGTTTATTTTACAAGAAGGATTCTCTCAGTACTGGTTTTACCTTCTGCCTCAACCACACAAAGGTACATACCAGGCTCAGCATCTGCTGCATCCCAGTTTAGTTCATGTGTACCTGCTCCCATATACTGATCAGCAAGCACTTTAACCGTACGACCAGCCACATCAGTAATGCGAACATTTACATGGGCATCATCCTTGGTACTGAAGATAACATAGGCCTGGTTCTGAGCAGGGTTAGGATAAGCCTTCAGTCCGGCAGGATTATCTTTGGTAGATGCTTCTCCTACAAAATCTACATCATCACTTATTGAGCTACACCCTGAAGCATTTAGGTAGCTGAATGTCACGTATTCAGACTGAGGAACCCATACCGCAGCTCCACGGGCAGGGGCCCACACCAATACGCGTCCGTCATTCTGTACCAGAGTCGTTTCTGAGGGGTTAAGCGCATTAACAAGTGTCTGGTTTTTCCAGTCGGGGTAGGTGCTGCTGTTTTTAGTATTATCCACCCACATACCTTTTGTACTGGTCTCATGATTATTAAGCACCATGATAGCACCGGTTTTGGTACCGTTACCTTGTCTGCGGGCAATGTAAACATTGGCTGTTGAACCATTATTACTAGGTGAGCCACTTGTCCCCACAGGGTTCCCTCCATCGGTGAGCACATCCATACCTCCGCCAAGATAAGTACGGCGGGTATGCATCATCTTATCTATAAAAGACTTTAGACTGCTATTTGGGGTTACCGTCACACTGTTGTCATGATTATCAATCTGTGTGACGCCATAATATTGGGTATAGAACACGCAGGGGCGGCCTTCGGCAAAAAGGATATAAGCATAAGCCATGTCCCAGTCTCTCCAGAGCCATTTGTCACTTTCTTTTCCTGTGTCGTGATTTTCAACAAAGGTTACCACCGCTGTGCCTGGCAGATTGGATCCTGAAGAAGGCTCACGAACCATACCCGCATTATTAAGCCATGTCATATTCCAGTTACTGCCGTTTTGGTTGGCCATCTGTGTCAGATCGTTCTTTAAAGGAAAATCAAAGGCATCTACATCGGCACGATATCCATTGTGCGTGTAGTTATCATGGATGTTATTTACCCAGTCGTTCAGGCGGTATTTAAATCCGGTGAAGTACTCTCCTACGATAAAGGGTTGAGAAGACCCATTGCGGGGCAGGTTATTTACCCATTCAGCGACAAGCTCTTCCTGGAACCCACGTACAAAATCAAGGCGATACCCATCAAAATTGATCTCGTTACTCATCCATTGTCCCCAGTCTATCAGACGATCCTGAACTGTAGCGTCAAACGTATTAAAGTCATGGCCAAACCATTTGGTATTGGTTACGATGGCATCCTGATAGCCTCCGTCACCCATATAATCATTGCAGTCACTTGGGTGAAAGTGGCTGTAATTCCAGGTATGGTTGGGCTCACCGGCCCCTGTGTGATTCACGTATTCGATTTTGGTACGAGAATGAGCCTGCAGGGCGCTGGTAGCAGCCAGCTCGTTGCCGTTATACCAGATAGACTTTGGATAATAGCCCCTGGTCTGATCAGCCCAGACCCAATCGAAAGGTACCAATTCACGACGGGCAATAAGCTTCATCTTTACCGTGGCCGCCCCTGATAGGCTGATCTTATACTCATCGATATCACCATCTCCGTATATATGGCCGCGAATTACCTTACCGGTGGTATGGGTATTGGTACTACCACTACCATTGTTAGGCTCAGACTCCCATTGGTAATCACCTGACGCCCATGGCTCCGCCGGTACAGAAGAACCCGGATACTCCAGCACCAGATCATAACCGCGCTCAACTTTATCGCCGGGTAACTGGTAACCTGCTATCTGTATGTAGTAATCGCCGGCACCAGGTGCGTTCAGCACCCATTCTATCTCATTAGTAGGATAGGCCACATGTTGTGACCCGTTGGTAAATGCTTCAGCCCGGGCATAGCATTTTACTGCAGGATTATTTTCCATCTGTCCATAGTCATTCGCATAAATATGATTCAGAATAATATCTGCATAGATTTCCATATAGGGACCGTTACACGTCCTATGGGCCTCTGAGATCATAGATTCCAGTTCAGAACGGCTACCAAAACGCGTTTCGGTAGTACCGCACTGGTTATAGTTGCCAAGGTCATAGTGATCAAATATGCCGTAGCCCATATCTATGCTGCCAAAATTACCCTTACTGGGCGGAGGTACCCATAGACCTGTGTATCCTGCGGCCTTCATGTCAGGCATTTTAATGCGGAGAGAATCCCACCAGGTCCCCCCCTGCCCCGTTACATACGAATCTGCATTCCAGTAAAAGGCCTGCATCATCACGTCATTCTGGGCGTGGGCCGTTGAGAAAAACCAGAGAAATACCAGCATAAGCGGCATCCTCCATTTTAAAAATTGTAAGCGTGTTTTCATTTTTTCTATTTGGTTAGTTACAAACTGGCTGAAAAAAATTAAGAATTTTTCAACAATCTATAATAAAATAACCAAATATTATTTGATTTTCAAGAGAAGACAACCTTCATAATAGAATTATTATTGGAAACGTTACCGCAAACGTTTTCTGAATTGAAGTATTTTAATTATGTTTTTCATACTTATATAGTATCATGGATAAAGCCTATTTTAAGACATTATCGTTTTATGAATTACACTCGTTTCGATTATCTTAAGCTGCCGGACAGAAAAACAGCATATTGCCGGGAATGACTGGTGTCAGATTCGTTGTGTTTAATATGTGCTGCTAACATCAAAAACAAAAACTGTACCCAGTGGTAATTTTATCGACATGAGAGACTTATACATTATCAGGCATGCCAAATCAAGCTGGAAAGATGAAAGCCTTGATGATTTTGACAGACCCCTGAACAAGAGAGGAAAGCGGGATGCCCCCGCTATGGCTGACAGGCTGAAATCTGCCAAAGTAAGCCCCGACTTACTTCTTAGTAGCCCTGCCAATCGTGCATTAACTACTGCTCAGCATATTGCAGAAGGCCTGAGCATTTCACCAGAAGAAATAGAAACTAACGAGGAATTGTATCTGGCAGACCCCCAGGCAATCCTGGATGTAATAAGAGCGGTGCCGGATAGCGTAAATACACTGTTTATCTTCGGGCATAACCCCGGTCTTACTATCTTCGCAAACGAATTGGCGGATACAGACATTGATAACATCCCTACAACAGGGGTCGTAAGGGTTCGGCTAGCCCAAAAAAGATGGAAAGATATAGACTGGCGAAAGGGTGAGCTTGTATTCTTTGACTTTCCCAAAAACAAACTATCCCCATTGCTTGCCCAAAGGCGCTAGAAGTTACGAATGTCCTGAACTGTATCGGAAGATCGTTCGGGATGTTCCAGTAACATGAAAATTTTAGCTGCAGATTCAGAGGGAGGCATAAGCTTCCCTTCTTCTTTTAATGATAGAAAGCGATCCAGATTACTGAATTGATCAGGGTCTGACTCGCGCAGGCGATCTTGCATGCCCGTATCTACCACACCAGGGGCTACTGACCACACACGGGTATCCCTTTTGCTTTTCTTCTTTGCCTCTTCGGCAAGCACCCGGCTGTACATTTCGAGACCGGCCTTGCCAGAGCAATACGCAGACCAGCCGTCATAGGGGCTTTTAGATGCCCCTGAACTGATATTGATTACTATTTTACCTAAAGCCTTTTCACCAAAAAGCTTTAAAAATGTGTTTTGAAGCACTGCTGGGGCGGTCAGATTAGTGGCAAACGCTTTGATCAGATCAGTGTTATCCCATTCACCAATATGAGACACTTCTCCCAGTGTACCTGCGTTATTAATCAGTATGACACTATTTGCTTCAGTAGGTATCTTAAAAAATTCTGCAGCGAAGGCTTCCAACCCCTGTAGATCGGACAGGTCGTATGAAAAGTGGACATATTCCCTTTTCCGGAGGGAATCTATATCAGCAGGCTCGCTACGGCTAAGGCCATGAACCCTGCCTCCTCGCTTAAGCGCTTCTTCTACCAGAGCCCTTCCCAAGCCCTGGCTTGTACCGGTAATAAAGTAATAATCCATACACACTATTAAAATTTTAAAATATCCCCTGTATTAAGGATAAAATTTTTACTTTACCTACATCAACAAAACTAACACCTTTCAATTATGAAAAAGAAACTTTCATTAGATCAGCTTGCCGTAAAAAGTTTTAAAACATCTGAAGCCCAATATATCCAAGGCGGGAGTGACGAATCATGCATTTGCTCAAATGACACAAACTGTACCATTAATGATTGGTACTGCCCCGGGCAAAAGATTCAATAGTATTCAATTCTCCATAAAAAAGATAAAGGAAGCTGCTCTGGCTTCCTTTTTAATATTATTAGAGTATGTACTGACTCAGGTCTTTATTCTTGACAAGACTACCAAGCCTCTCTTGTACCATCTCGCGGGTGACGACCACCTTAGCATTGGCACTAATCTTATCAGGCACGTCAAAAAGAAGGTCATTAAGCAACTGAGACATAACGGTATGCAGGCGTCTGGCGCCTATATTTTCAACTTCCAGATTTATCTGGTAAGCTGTTTCGGCTAGCTCCTCCATAGCCTCATCCTGAAAGGTGAGTTCTACCTCCTCAGACTTAAGTAGAGCAATATACTGCTTGGTAAGAGCGTTTTTAGGTTCTTTCAATATCTGATAAAAGTCATCCTTAGTAAGGCTGTTAAGCTCCACCCTGATAGGGAAACGTCCCTGAAGTTCAGGTATCAGATCAGAAGGTTTGCTGTAATGAAAAGCTCCTGCAGCTATAAAAAGAATATGATCTGTATGTACGATACCGTATTTGGTGTTGACAGCTGACCCTTCTACTATGGGAAGTAAATCACGCTGTACACCCTCGCGGCTCACATCAGGGCCACTTCCTTTACCGCCCTTTGCGATCTTATCCACCTCATCGATGAAGATGATACCGGCATTCTGCGCTTTTTCTATTGCCTCTTCTTTCACCTCGTCCATATCTATGAGCTTTCCGGCCTCTTCATCAAGGAGAAGCTTTTTAGCTTCTTTTATGGTCACACGGCGCTTCTTATTCTTTTTTGGCATCATGTTATTGATCATCTCCTGGAGGTTCATTACGCTCATCTCGTCCATCATGCCTCCGCCGACCATGCCAACACCTCCGTTTGGAGATGACTTTATATTGATCTCTATCTTTCGGTCATCCATCTCACCGCTGCGAATCTTCTCACGAAAACGCTCACGAGTACGCTCATTAAGCTCCTCATCATTAGCAGGCGCACTTTCTCTGTCTTCGTAGCTCGCGGCCACTTCAGTGGGGCTGCCAAATTCACCGGTACTACGTGAAGGCTTTTTAATAGGAGGAATAAGAGCATCCAGAATAATATCTTCCACCACCTTTTCGGCCTTCTCTCTTACCTCTTCCTTTTTACTAACCTTAACCAGGTTTACAGCCTGTTCTACCAGGTCACGCACCATGCTCTCTACATCGCGACCCACATAACCTACTTCGGTAAACTTAGAAGCTTCCACTTTCACAAATGGGGCTTCTGCAATACGGGCCAGTCGGCGGGCAATTTCTGTCTTACCCACACCTGTAGCACCTATCATTAATATATTGTTAGGGATAATGTCTCCTTTAATTTCTTCATTGGCCTGCATCCGTCTCCACCGGTTACGCAGCGCAATAGCTACGTTCCGTTTGGCATCCGCCTGTCCGATGATGTATTTGTCCAGCTCGGCCACTATTTGCCGTGGAGTCAGATACGTCTCGTCTTTAATATTCATTTCAAAAAAATTAACCTTTCAAAACAATTTACCCGCCAGCGTCTGCATATTGGCGGTCAGTGAAATATGGTCACCCCCACCAGCGGCATGATAACCAAGATGGCTGTATGCCAGCGTGAAAAGTCCGGCTCTGACCTCAATGCCATAAGCAAACCCGGCGCCACCCCCAGCCTGCTCAAGCCTTAACTCTTTTCTCAGAAGGTGGTTATATCCGGCACGCAGAATTACGCTCTTGCCTAACCCTATTTGAGTACCAAATACGAGCCTTCTGAAAATACTTTCTGTAAACGGCGGACGCTCACCTTCTGATTCTACATACACGAGATTATCCACCAGCAGGTTATGGGCTGTAATGCTAAAGCGAAAGGGCATAAAAGCCGGTCGAAAGCTCAGGCCAGCCTGCACATCAAAGGGCATACGACTGTCAGCTCCGCTATAATCGCTTATAATTACCCCTGCATTGCGAAATACCAGGCCTGCTGTAAGGTCTTGCTCAGGGTGCTGAAACACCCCGCCAATATCCAGCGCGAGTCCGGTAGCTCCCTCACCGGCAATAGATGAGCGAAGCAGCGAAAGTGCCAGTCCCGCACGAAACGGACCAGATTGATGACTATAGGCGGCCGTTACGGCATAGTCGGAGGCCTGAAACGTACCCGTAGGCTGACCCGCCGGATCATACCCTTCAAAATCGCCATAGTCCAAGTAGCGTACACTGACATGCCATACGCCGCTATCTGCACGAAGAACCGCATAGCCTGCCGTACCCTGCCTGATGCCTGCCACCAGCCCCATGTAGTTCGCTGATAGATGGCCCGCAGCCCGGGGGGCAAGTAAGGCCGGATTTTCCATGGCAGCGCCGGGCCGGCCATAACCCTGCGTAATGTTCACGCCGCCCAACCCAGCCGTGCGTGCGGTGGCAGGTAGGTTTACGAATTCAAAAGCCCGCCGGGTATACTGGGCAAAAGCTTCCCCGGAAGCCATGGCCAGCGCCACGCATAACAAAAAGCTGAAAGTAATTACCCGGCACAGCATCCGTATCAGCTACTGGTATTAGTATTGGTATCTTCCACTACCAGCTCCTTCGCATCTTCTACTTTACCTTTAAGAAGGGCAACTTCAATCACCTCTTCCACATGATCTACAAAGTGGAAACTGAGCTCTTTAATGTACTCTTCTCCTATTTCCTCTACATCCTTGCGGTTACGTGCACACAGGATAATATCATTCACACCGGCACGTCTGGCTGCCAGTACCTTCTCTTTAATCCCTCCTACCGGAAGTACCTTTCCGCGGAGCGTAATCTCACCTGTCATAGCCAGCTTAGACCTGACCTTACGCTGAGTAAATACTGATGCGAGAGAAGTAACCATGGTAATTCCCGCACTGGGGCCATCCTTAGGCACCGCTCCGGCAGGTACGTGTACGTGCAGATCGTAGTTATCAAACACTTTATAGTTGATACCTAATTTCTCTGCATTACTTTTAAGATAGCTTAGCGCTGTCATGGCAGACTCCTTCATCACGTCACCCAGCTGACCGCTCAGGGTAAGTTTCCCCTTACCGCGGCTCAGGCTACTCTCGATATAAAGGATCTCTCCACCTGCCTGTGTCCAGGCAAGCCCTGTGACCACACCGGCAACTTTATTGTCCTGATATAGCTCTTTATCAAAGCGCTCAGCTCCTAATATTTCTACAATATGCTTATCCTCGAGGCGCTTAGAGTACTCCTCTTCCAGGGCTATGCTTTTGGCAATATTCCTTACCACCGAGGCGATAACTCTCTCCAGGCTACGTACGCCAGACTCCCTCGTATAGCCCTCTATCAGTTTGACCAGTGCCTTTTTAGTAAAAGTCACATCCTTGGTCTCCAGACCGTGTTCCTTTTTCTGCTTAGGCACCAGGTGCTTCTGGGCAATCTTGATTTTTTCCTCCTGCGTGTAGCCTGTGATCTCGATGATCTCCATCCTATCCCTCAGGGCTGGCTGGATAGTATCCAGTGAGTTGGCCGTAGCAATAAAGAGCACCTTACTCAGGTCATACTCCACCTCCAGGTAGTTATCGATAAATGAGTCATTCTGCTCAGGATCAAGCACCTCCAATAACGCAGAAGAGGGGTCTCCGCGGAAGTCACTGCTCACCTTATCTATTTCGTCCAGTACAAATACAGGATTACTCGTCTGAGACTTACGCAGGTTTTGAATAATCTTACCCGGCATCGCTCCGATATACGTCTTGCGGTGTCCCCTTACCTCTGCTTCATCATGTACACCACCCAGCGACATACGTACGTATTTCCGCTTAAGGGCTTTAGCAATAGACTTACCCAGCGAGGTTTTACCCACACCAGGAGGGCCATACAAGCATAGAATAGGCCCTTTCATATCATTTTTCAGCTTAAGTACCGCCAGGTACTCTATAATGCGGTCTTTCACCTTCTCCAGCCCGTAGTGGTCCGCATCCAATATTTTTCTCGCCCGCTTCAGGTCAAAGTCATCCTCAGAATGCTCTCCCCAAGGCAGGTCCACGATAAACTCTGCATAATTCATTGCCACAGGGTACTCCGCAGCGGCCGGATTCATGCGCGAAATTTTATCCAACTCCTTAAAGAAATGCTTTTTTACCTCTTCAGGCCAGTCCTTTTTCGCACCCCGCTTTCGTAAATCGTTCAGCTCCTGGTCAGGACCTTCTCCACCAAGTTCGTCCTGTAGCACCTTGAGCTGCTGGCGCAAAAAGTAATCCCGCTGTTGCTGGTCTATGTCTGAGTGAACCTTCTTATGTATCTCATGCTTCAGCTCCAGCATCTGGATATCACGCAGCATGTACTCCAGCAAGGTAGATGCACGCTTATTAGCATCATCTATTTCAAGCAGCTTCTGCTTATCAGAAACCTCTGCATTGATGTTAGACGACAAAAAGTGGATAAGGAAGCCCGGGTTTTCAATAGACTGAAGGGCAGATTCTGCTTCGCTAGGGATTTCCGGATTCAGCTTGAGAATGCGCGAGGCTGCGTCTTTAATAGACTGAAGCATGGCATCCATCTTCTTTGTGGTTTTTTCAGGAAATTTATCCTCCAGTAATTTCACATTGGCTGTGATGTAGGGGTCATCCTGCAAATACTCTAATACCCGATAGCGCTTACTTCCCTGAATAATAATGGTTGTATTACCATCAGGCAGCACGATCATCTTTAATATTTTGGCCACCGTGCCGGTGTCGTAAACCTCATCGGACTCAGGATCATCACTAGTCGTATTTTTTTGTGCTGCCACACCGATGATCCTGTCACCTTTGTATGCCTTTTTGACAAGGCGTATAGATTTTTGTCTGCCGACGGTAATAGGGATCACCACCCCGGGAAAAAGAACCGTATTACGTAATGGAAGTATGGGAAGCTCATCGGGAATATCGGACTCATCCAACCCATTTTCCTCCTCTGGAGCTATGAGAGGGATAAATTCCCCACTTTCCTCATCACTATAATCTGAACTTAAATCGTTGAATATATCGAAATTGTTATTGCGCTTCATGCTGTATTTACTCTCTGTGAGTGTCAAAATGACAGGGTTGATACCCCTATTCAAATGATTGTACCTATAGAATCAATAGGCATGCCAAAACAACTTCTGGCATTTTTAGCCGATTTTTCGGTAAATTATCGGCTTACATGATTATCACCCGATTCATAACCTTCTCAAACCCTGCTCTTCGGCGCCTTGCAGTATTTATACTGGGCAGTACCGGCTTGCTATTAAGCATAGGGTGCATTATACCCGCCCAGGCGCAGAGAAATTTTAAAGGCCAGAAACTGGACCATGCAGAAACTACTGAAAGTGCCAGGTTCTACGAAGCATTCTCTTTTCCTAACGTAAACCGTGTAGAATACTACCAGGACGAGGGGAAATTAAAACAAATTAACGAACTGGAAAGGAAAAAGGATTTCGAAAACCTGTATCCGGTATTGAAATCGTATGTAATGAACTTTGGCATTGCCAACTTTTCCCGTGATACGGAAATGCTGTGGCGGCTTGCTAAACTCACTGAGCTATTTGGTGATATGGAAGAGGCAAAAGCCTGGTATCGCTTGGTACTAAGACATCACCGCAGCGACCTGGACATCAAATCCATTGAATTATACTACGACTCACTTACGGTAAACGACAAACAATACTATGTGCCATTGGACTACTACTATGAACTGGTAGAGTTCAGAAAAAGTGTGGACACGCTACGGCCTCCCAGGGGCATCCTGCTCAATATCGGTGATGCGGTCAATTCCGGAGCTTCTGATTATGGCCCTACCTTAAGTATAGATAACAATACACTCCTATTTACCAGCAAACGCAACGGCGCCACCGAAGGCCTTCGCGCTATAGTCAATGAAGACCTGTTTTACAGTAAGAAATACGGTGACTGGCAGAAAGCCTCAGCTTTTAATGAAATAAATACCCGATACAATGAGGGGTCTGCCATCATCAGCCGCGATGGCCGCACCATGTATTTTGCCCGGTGCCACTCACCGGAAGGCTACGGCAACTGTGACCTATATTCAGCTAAACTACAGGCTGATAGCACATGGGGTGAGGTGAAAAATATGGGCAGAGAGATCAATAGCTCCGGTTGGGATTCTCACCCGAGCCTTACCCACTCCGGCGACACCCTATACTTTGCTTCTGACCGCATAGGGGGCTTTGGTGTATCCGATATTTATTATACCCACCGAAGGCGTGATGGCTCATGGTCCCCTGCTAAAAATGCCGGCCCTATGATCAACAGCCGGCAAAATGAGGCTAGTCCATTTTATCACCCTGAGTACAACATTTTATATTTCAGCAGCACAGGTCAGCTTCTTAACTTTGGAGAATTCGATATTTACAGAGCATATTACCGGGATGGGCAGTTTACCGAGCCGGTAAATATCGGGCCTTTGGTAAATGGACAGGGGAGTGAGCTTTATTTTACGATCGACTCCGACAGCCGGGAGCTCTTCTACGCAAAGGGTAATGAAGGCAGTATGGAAAACCTGGATCTTTTCTCCTTTCCTCTGCCAATGGGAGCCCAGCCTGAGGCCAACACCACTTTTTCAGGTTCCCTCACAGACTCCCTGTCAGGTGAACCGCTTACCGGTATCGTTTCGGTAATTGATCTGGATCAGGGCATAGAGGTAGCTCCCAGATTTCTACGGCCAGATGGCTCTTTCCAGTTTGACCTGATCCGTAATAAAAATTACCTTTTAATCATCCAGGGAGACGATTACTTCAGAATAGAAGAGATTTTTTACCTGGAAGAGGACACAGATATAAATCTGAAAGCCACTCCGCTTTCCACCCGCATGAAGTTTGCCTCTATTGAGTTTGAAAATGGAAAAGCCGATTTGCTTCCTGCCATGTTTGCTGATCTGGACAGGGTAATTGATTTCCTGCTGGACAATCCTGATTTTCGCCTGAAAATTAGCGGCCATACGGATTCTGACGGAAGTGAGGACCTGAACCGAAAGCTTTCACAGGAAAGAGCTGATGCCATAAGAGATTACATCATTCGGTTCGGCCAAATAGACCCTGAGCGTATAGAGGCAATTGGCTATGGCAGCGAGAAGCCTATCGTCGAAGAGACCACCGAGGAAAACAAACGACTTAATCGTCGTGTAGAATTTGAAATTTACAGGCCTGCAGAGGAAAACGAATGAAAAAAGCCGGCAACTGAATCGTCACCGGCTATATTTGGTAAACATAAAGAGAAACGGTTAAATAACAGGACTCATCACTTCATCATAGATGTGACTCATTTCCTTTTTAGCGATTCGAAAAGTAACCTTTAGATAATCGCCATCATGGCTGATGATAGGCTGTGAAATATCCACTATCTCATACTTATCATCGAGTTCTGTCCTGATTTTGTCGTAATCTATTTCGGTGATGACGTGGTCACGCTCATCAAATCTTAGTCTGAATTTTTGTGTATAAAAGAGATCTTTCATGATGTCGAAAACAAATATGACTGAAATAAAATTCCTTAATATTGTTTTAATTAAGAATTAATTTCCTGAAAAAAATAAATAATACGGAATTATATACCGCATTTAAATCATTTACACGAATGTACACGCATTAGAATTTCTTTCCTAAGAATAAAATAATTTTTACAGAAAGAAAAAAGCCGCAATCGTTTGAAAGCGGCCATTAAGTAGGATAATTACACTGTGTTTATGGGGCGTCTTTTATGTAGAGAGACGTATTAGACTGAAAATCATACAATGTTAATAACCTTAACTGATAGTAAGCTTGCCAGAAGCTTCTGAGTGACTGAATATACTGGCGTTTTGCATTATCCTTCTCTGACAAGGCAATGTTTAGATTCGTGATATCAATCTTGCCTATCAGAAAGCGATTCTTTGTGATTTCATACCGCTTTTGGGCAATCTCGTCGGCCAGTTCCGATACCCGAACCTGCTCTCTTAGTAACTGCAACTGCTGTACTTGGGTGTATATTTCCTGCTCAAAGTTAAGCTTATCCTGCTCCACAGTATATTGGGTTAACTTCAGGTTAGCCTCAGCCGTTTGTACAATTGCTTTTGTACGGCCCCAATCCATAATTGGAATATCAAACCCGATACGAACGCTTTGTTGGTCCAGGGGCTGATCATATATACCCGGGATATCCCCTGCACGGTTACTTAAACCAAATGTAGCAAACATATCTGCATTAAAGCCATTTTCCCCTCTGGCCCTTGCAACGTCTCTTTCAGCCTCCAGCGTACGCCTACGGAAGGCAAGCGCTTCCTGCCGGTTTTCAAGGGCCTGCTCCAAAGCCACTGCAGCATCGACATCAAAATCGGGAATCTCCGCGGGAAGAGAAAGTGCCAGTTTCTGGGAGGAAGTAAGCCCCACATACCTGCGAAGATTAAGTGTGCTCGTTTCAAGATCTACCCGCGCTTGTGCAAGATCCTGCTGGCTCTTTAGTACCTGAAGCTCCAGTTGCAGCAGATCATTTTCAGCAATAGTACCTAGTCTGAACCGACCCTTAGCTATCTGGAAAAGTGTATCATTATTCGCCAGGTTCTTCTCGGCAATAGCCAGACTTACCTGAGCCAGAAGCACGTTAAAGAAACGTTCGGAAGTAGTCACTGCCACCTGCTCCATGTTTTCCACATATTCCCTCTTTGACTCCTCATATCGGATGGGCTCTATGCGCCGCTGCCATTGAAGGTTATTGAATGACAATAAGGGCTGCCGCAGACCTATAATTACCGGTCTGCCGCTGTAATAAGCCGTATCTGTCTCAAAATTATCAAACCGCTGCAAGCTACTTGTAAGAAAGACCTCTCCGCCCGTAAGGCCAATTGCCTGACTTAGCCGCAGGTTTACAATGGAATTATTCTGAGAGACAGGAATAAAATCAAACGTACCATCGGGCTGAGGCACCTGGGTTACTGAGCGGTTAAAATCCGGTAAGGTACCATCCAGTGAAAGTTGTGGGAAAAAGCCTGCTCGGTACGAGCGAAATTGCCAGTAACGGTTTTCCAGTATTGTTTCAGCCCTCCTGCTTGCTATTGAATTTTCCCGGGCAATAGAGATGAGTTCTCCCAGCGTATAGGTACGTACGGAGGTAGAAGTACTATCTGCCACCCGCTGTGCCTTACATATAGTTATTCCTGCCATTAGCAGGATCAGCAAAACACTGAAAAATTTATTCATATCGAAGTGAGTTGATAGGGTTCTGTCCTGCTGCTTTTCTTGCAGGAGCTATACCGAATATCAGTCCTACTCCCGCGGCCACCCCAAAAGAAACGAAAATAGAACCCACGGAAATAATGGTAGGAATATCAGCTACCCGTGATATAATAATCGCAAGCACGACTCCCAATAATATACCTATCAGCCCCCCGGTAACACTGATCATGACTGACTCAAAAACGAACTGGACTACTATGTCTGTTTTTTTAGCGCCGAGAGCCAGCCGAAGGCCTATTTCGCGAATGCGCTCAAGGATGGACGCCAGCATAATATTCATGATACCAATACCACCCACCAGCAAACTGATGGCAGCAATAGCAAAGAGCACCATGTTAAATATCTTTTTAGTGCGCTGCTCCTGCTTTAAGAGTAGCTCCGGAATGGTTATCTCGTAGTCAACCACACCATAGTGACGCCGCTTGAGCATTCGGCTAAGCACCTCCGCAGTAGGAGAAAGGTATTTTGAGTCGGCTACCTGCACCACCAGCCTGTCCACTTGATGGTAATTCTGGGGCTGTTGGTTAGCGGTAGCCTGTGGCTGTTGACTGCCCGGAGGGCCTCCCCCCTGTGCACCTGCTTTAAGCTCAGAGCTAGTCACCTTTGCGCGATTCTCATACCGGATAAGCATGGTATTAATAGGCGTGTATACATCCATGTTTACATCGCGTATGCCTAGGTCTTTCAGAGCCTTTTGAGAAGCCATACGCTCCTCCATCACACCTACCACCTCAAGCCAGTGAGGACCACACTTGATACGCTTACCGATCGGGTTTTCCTGGGCAAAAAAGCGGGCTTTTACCGAATACCCGATAATACATACAGGCTCTCCCTTTTCCATCTGTCTCTCGGAAAAAATGCTTCCTTGTCCTACCTCAAAGTTTTGCTGATCAAAATAATCATTTGAAATACCCACCAATTTTCCGGTGCGGCGCATGCCATTATAAATGAAATAGGTTTCCAGAACCACTTCAGGGCTCATTGAAGCTACGGAAGGAAGTATATCAGATATACTTTGTACATCCAGGAGGGTAAGCCCCGGGGTAAACTTTTTCTGCTCCTGACCCTGGTCATTCACCTGGACTTCACCTTCAGTCTGTTCTACTACAGGGGTGATAATAATATTATTCACTCCTACCAATTTAATCTGTTCGAGTATTTCCTGCTGCGCTCCTCTACCTATGGCAAGCATGGCAATAACTGCCGCCACACCGAAAATAATGCCTAGTGCTGTAAGTATGCTACGCACCTTATTTGCCATAATAGCTTCTAACGCTACAAAAAAATTAGCCAGCCAGCGTTCTTTCATTCCCGAGAAGAGGTTTGAGCTGTCTTCTCTGGATTATCTTTACCTTCCAGAACAACCAGAGAAGCATCCTCAGCACCTGATGGTACGGAAAGGAATACAGCGTCTCCCTCCTCTACCCCTCCGAGAATGATAGCCTCGTTGCTATTTGTTTTTCCTATAGCTACTTCCTTCCTTATCGTGCGGGTTCCTTCTTTAGCATATACATAAGTAAGTGAATCGCCTTGATTATGCAGCGTCTCAAGCGGCACATATACGGCATCAGGAATCACCTCTGTAATGATCACATTGCTGGTGGTCATGGCCGGACGTAGCGTAGTATCTGTTTCCATCAATTCAACCGACACCTCAAACACCTTTGCATCGGAGTTAGGCCTTTGTTCCCCCACATTAGCCACCCGGCTTACCATACCACTATACTGCTTCTCAGGAAAAGCATCCAGGCCTATCTTTACTTTCTGCCCGGCCTTTACCTTCCGGATATCCACCTCATTCACATAAGTTTTAGAGATCATCTTAGTAAGGTCAGGAAGTGTGGCAACCGTAGGGTCCCACGGACCGATCACAGCGCCTTTAGCTCGTTTTTGACCATTAAATTCTCTATGGTAGATTAGCATTCCGGGCTCTGGAGCAGTTATGACAAAGTCACTTTCCAGTTTTTCTAAAAAAGTAAGTTCGTTCTGCGTTTCTCCTAGCTTTGCCGCAGCTTCTCTCATTTTGGCAGCAGCCTTTTCTCTTTTCAAATTATAATCACGCCGTGCCTGAGTCAGTCCCCTTTTGGCTTTATCAAGGTCCAGTTCAGCCTGACGGATGGTTGCCTGGGGCTCATACTGGCTCTGGTCCAGTCTAAGTTGAGCTTCCTCCACAGCAAATTTCAGATCGATCAAGTTATTACGCGCCTGTCTTAACTCCAGCGCAGTATCTAATCTGGTCTGTGTATACTGCGACTCATTTTGCTGGAATTCATTTTGCAGATTTTTTATGCGGTCTGATAATTCGCTCTTGTCCAGTCTACCTATATACTGCCCCTTTTCTACAATAGTACCCTCATCTATCAGGTCATCTATCTTTACCTGCCATAGCCGTGCCATCCGCAGTCCATTAGGGCCTGTAATTCTTACGGAGTTCTTTGCCTCCAACTCGCCAGTAGTAGTTATGTCTATCCTGAACTCTCCCCGTTTTGCATTGACAATGAGCTCTTCTCGGTCTGTTGCTCCCTGCCTGCCATATGCAAGCCAGCCGAGTAAAACCAACACAAGAAGAGAAAGAGGAATAATCCAGCGTAAACGCTTCTTATTACCAGTAGAAAACTTAATCATGTGTGTAATTTATTTATCCGCCGCGGTCATACATCACTCATGGCCCTGCCGGGTAATGTTTTTTATACAAACGGGCAATTAGATCAGCGAACGGTAAATGCCTGTAAGGTATACGGGGACAGCATGTATCCCCCCTAAAATTACGTATATTTGGCCGGAATTATTTTCTATGAAGCGTCTAATTAGTTTTGTCATCCGGTATGTGCCGCGTAAATACCTTCAGCGCGTCAGCGGTATCGCATTGAAAACATTGTCAGTATTTTACTCCGGAAACGATGTGGAGTGTCCGGTTTGTGACTCAACCTTCCGGAAGTTTCTACCCTATGGAAGAGTGCCCAGGCCAAATGTGCTGTGTCCTTCCTGCCAGTCGCTGGAGCGTCATCGCCTTATTTGGCTCTACCTGAAAAATAAGACTAACTTCTTTATCGCCTCAAATACAGTATTGCATGTGGCTCCGGAGGATTGCTTCATCCATCGGTTTGAGAAAATGCCTAACCTGGACTACATAACCGGTGACATTGAAAGTCCCCTGGCGAAGGTGAAAATGGATATCCATAGCATCCCCTTTGAGGATAATACGTTTGATGTCGCCTTTTGCAATCATGTAATGGAGCATGTGGAGGATGATATTATGGCTATGAGTGAACTGTATCGCGTACTAAAGCCTGGCGGATGGGCCATTATTCAGATACCTCTGTTTCACCCCCTGAAGGACAGTACTTATGAAGATGCCTCCATCACTGATCCTAAAGAAAGAGAAAAGGCATTTGGTCAGAGTGACCATGTACGCCTGTATGGAAAAGATTATGCTGACAGGCTACGAAAGGGAGGATTTGAGGTAACCGAAGATTGGTACGTAAAGGAACTGGAACCGGTCTTGGCTGAACGCTTCCGGTTACCTATGGATGAGCCAATATTTTTCTGCCGGAAAACACTCGACTGATTTATTATAAAGACCCTTTAAGCTCCTGCTTCTTTCTACGGATATCTTTCCACCCTTTCGAAAGTTCATTTAAAAAACCGATTCCATAGGCTACCAATTGCACCAGACTTGCAATCACAGAGAGGGAGGCCACCCGAAGGCTTTTTTCTTTTTTGAATGCATCTAGGAAAATAAGAAAGAAATATATGCCTACTGCGGTACATCCTGCATATAAAAGCCATGGATGGATTAACCAGCTAACCAGCAAAAAGAACAAGCCCAGAGTGAAAGCTGCCGGAAAAAGGTGTACCACTTTTAACTCTGCCGGATAAAAACGGGCTATGTTAATTCGGGCCCTCCCAAAAAAGTGGAGTTGTTTATAAAACTGCGAGAAACTGGTCCTTCGTTTATGAAATACATAAGCATCCGAAACCAGGCCTGATTTAAAGCCATTTTCTATAGCTCGAATACTAAACTCAATATCCTCACCCATACGGGTAATTCTGAATCCTCCGATTCTATCATACACCTCACGGCTTATCCCCATATTAAAGCTTCGAGGATGAAATGGCCCAAGATGCATTTTACGCCCACGGATACCACCGGTGGTATAAAGACTGGTCATGGAATAGCTTATAGCCTTCTGTATATCTGTGAAGCTATCGTGGGCTTGATCAGGTCCTCCATACAAATCAAGCCCCCTTGTGGATATGGCTTTTTCAGCAGCCTGCAAATAATGCGGGGGGATCAGACAATCAGAATCAAAGATCACAAAGTAATCGCCACTGGCACGTTCAAAACCGTAGTTCCGCGTAAAACCCTGGCCTGTGTTTTCTTTGCGGTAATAAATAATGTCGAGCCTGTCTTTATACTTTGATACTACCCCCCGGCACTCCCTTTCAGAGCCATCTTCAATTACCAGTACTTCAAATTGACTATAGCTTTGCCGGGTTAGGCTACCCAATAGCTCATCTACCTCCTCCGGACGATTGTAGACCGGTATGATAATAGAAAACTTCATCGGTTAGCTACCGATTTTTTCTATTACCAAGTAATCGGTTTTCTTATCAGAGTTTGTGATGATCATCTCCGCCAGGAAACCAGCAAGAAATAATTGGGTACCAATGATTAGCGCCACTAAGGCTAAGAAGAACAAAGGCTGATCTACTACGTCCCGGGCAGGCAGATGCAAGGCTAACTTGTATATTTTCTCTCCGATGACCCATACAGTTATTAAAAGACCTGCTAAAAAGGAGAGCGTACCCATGGATCCGAAAAAATGCATTGGCCGCTTACGAAAACGGGATACGAAAGTGATGCTAAGCAGATCAAGAAAGCCGAAAATAAATCGTTCAATACCAAACTTAGTTACGCCGTATTTACGGGCACGGTGCTGAACGACCTTTTCACCAATATTTTTAAAACCCGCCCATTTGGCAATCACAGGGATATACCGGTGCATCTCACCATATACCTCAATGTTCTTTACCACTTGGCCGTTATAAGCCTTTAGTCCGCAGTTAAAGTCATGTAGAGGAATACCTGAAAAAAGCCTCGTAATGTAATTAAAAAATTTACTGGGGATAGTTTTACTAATCGGATCATAGCGTTTTTGCTTCCATCCGCTAACAAGGTCATACCCCTGCTCGCTGATCATACTGTATAGCTCAGGTATCTCATCAGGGCTGTCCTGTAAGTCTGCATCCATGGTAATGACCACCTTGGCATGGCAGGCTTCGAAGCCGATATGCAATGCCGCCGATTTGCCATAATTTCTGTTAAACCGGATGCCCCGAACCCCGGGGTCAAGCATATGCAGTTCTTTAATTACCTGCCAGGAATTATCCGTAGAGCCATCATCCACCATAATGATTTCATATGATAGCCCTTCTTCCTTTGCCACCCGTACGATCCAGTCGGCCAGCTCTTTCAGACTTTCTTCTTCGTTAAACAGTGGGATCACCACTGCCACATCCTTTTGTACGGACATAAAACTTATTCAAACTCCGGTCGGGACTTTTTCACTATTAATGCGAAAAGCAAATGTAGCACAGCAAAGACGACTATCATAATAGCAGCGCTCTGAAGTAACAGCAGAATATCACTCAGGTCTTGCTTCTCCATATCTGAAATGCTCTGATCAATAATAGCATCATCAGCATTCATGGATTCCAAAAAGTCAATAGTCTGCTCTATTTGTACTTCCTGTAGCATGGCTGGCAATTCAGGGTCAACCACATTATACATTATCCAGCTCAGTAGTATGCCAATAATAAAAAATGCCACAGTTGATACTATCAGAAATTTGTAGGCATTTCCGTAACTGAGGTACCCTCCTATAGATTTCCTGTAGTGTAATCCTGCCCATATGAAAGCTCCGATAGCACACAGGATTAGCAGTACATTGTAGGCTCCTGATACAAGATATGTATAATCAACGGCCCAAAGCACCAGTTGAATAACAAATGAGACTATAGCAAAGATAGCTCCATACTTTACGGCTTCTGTCAATAAGGAATTTTGATTCTTGCTCATCGTGATTTGGTTCTTTGGGTAACTGAAATAACAATGGTTAAAAATAAACCTGTAAATACTTTACGCAAAAACGTATCTAATGAGAGGCTTATCTTTGTGATAGTGCGTGTATTTTCAAGGGTTCTTCGGTAAGTCTCCTCACTCATTTCCGCCATGAGTTTATCTTTTTGGGACATGACTAAATCAACCTTTTCCTGTTTATAGGCCAGAAAATTTTCAGGATCAATCAGCCCAAAATATGCATACACAAACAGAGCGGCTGTTACAGCGATCACCATATAACAGATAAAGCCCAGAGTCATGCCCTGCCAGTAACGCAGCTCCCGGTGGTTGTGTATTACTTTAAACTCCCGAATGGAGAAATACACAAAAATAGGTATTAGTAGAAAATCGACCCACTTGATCGTATCATATGGGTTGTCTTTAAAATACGCAAGTATGAAGAACAATAAAATATAAAAGCCTGAAGCAATCAGGCCATATTTAGCAGGTACGCCAACTAAGGGCTTTGACTTAATCATGATGTTGGATCAGAATTGCCTGGTCAAAATAAGTTTTATTACCATTGATAACTCCCAGGGCCTTACCTGTAAGCTCCTGCCCAAGCAGCGGGCTATTCTGCGATTTGGAGAGATTGGCAGTACTGTCAAAAACCCACTTGGTCTCTGGATTAAATAGTGTAAGGCAGGCCGAGCTGTCTTCTTTTATGGAGAGGCTTTCCATGCCCAGCACTTTGCGCGGGCCATGGGCTAGTCGTTCAACAATCACCTCCAGCTGATCACTACCCAGCTGCCCGAGTAACATAGGGAAGGTAGTCTGCAAACTAATTATCCCTGGGGATGAAAGATCAAATTCACACTTTTTACTTTCTTCATCTTGTGGTGTATGAGCGCTCACCACCGCATCTACTGAACCATTAACCACACCTTCCAGGAGCGCTTGTCGGTCTTTTTGAGATCTATATGGAGGGTCTGCTTTGTAATTAGTATCAAAGGATAAAAGAGCATCTTCCGTAAAGGCCAGTTGGGCCACTGCTACATCGCAGGTTACGGCCAGACCTTCCTGTTTAGCCTCTTTGATAAGAGTCAAACCTCCACTCGTAGATATATTACTGAAGTGCAGCCGTCCTCCTGCATACCTCAATAATTGAAGGTCCCGCCTGATAATAATTTCTTCAGCAAGTGCAGGAATTCCTTTCATACCAAGCATAGTACTAATCTTCCCCTCATGCATTTGGCCGAATAGGCTCAGGTACTTATCAGAGGGGCGGCTCATAAGTACGCCATTTACCTGACTCAGGTACTGAAGAGACTTGAGCAGAATGTCTGAATTCCAGATCGGTTTTTCTCCGTCAGTAAAGGCAATGGCCCCTGCTGCGTGCATGTCAAGCATTTCTGTGAGTGACTCACCGGCTGTATTAATTGTTACCGCACCTGCTGCATGAAGCCTAACAGGCCCTTCTGTGTACCGGGTGGTAACATACCTGATATCATTTTTACTTTGAATTACAGGCTCAGTATTCGGCAGGACAACTACATCAGAAAAGCCTCCGGCCTCAGCACAAGCTGCCCCTGAAAACAAGTCTTCTTTATATTCATGGCCCGGATCAGGTATAGAGGCTCTCAGATCAAACCAACCAGGAGAAACGCATAGCCCATCCATACCAATCTCCTGATCGAAATCAACTGACCTATCCACAAAGGAGATTTTACCATCATAAATATGTAGGTCGGTTTTCTCTCCATGGTGTTGTGAACCTGGGTCAATTATGGTTACACCTCGTAATCGTACATTCATGTCACAGAAGTCTGATCAAAGCAATTTCAACTAGCAAAAATATGACTGCCAATCCAAGGGCATATTTCCATAATGGCAGGCCATCAAACCTGGCTTCCAAGGCTTTCCTGAAAGCCTGAGCATCCTCTGGCACAAATATCTCAACATTCGTCCCATTAAAAAAACCACTAGCTACCTCAGTTGCGGTTGCCTGGTCTAAGTAGCTCTCCACCGGACTGTTATTAAATGCTAAAACCCTAAGGGTAGAGTCTCTTAAGGTAAGGTTATAGTATCCCGGAGTCATACTAAATCTTGGCAAATCTAGCACCAGTCGTCCATTCGTAAACTGCTGTGCCGGCACCAGTTCATCGTCCTGATTTTGCAATCGAATTATATCCTCAGCACCGATAGAGTCCATGGGTATAATAACATTTCTTTCGGTTAGAGAGTAATAAAGCTTTTTCGAGTCATTTTTACTTAGGGAAGCTATCCGGTACATTATTGGAACAAAGAGCGCGTGCCGCCTAAAATCAGAATAGTCTTCGCTAAATGGCCCAGCCGTGACAAACACCTTTCCGCTTTCAGTTTCTATCATTGATAAAAACGTATCCTGATTTTTAAAGGAAAGTAATTTATTGCCTGCAGCTCCCAGGTTAAGTACCGGGGTTGCTTCTGGCATATCGAAACGACGATTACGGCCCTCGAAAATGTTTGAATAAAATGGGTTCCCCAAATCAGGTGAAGATAGCTCCATTCTTCTATCTGCACCGTACCGCGTAAAAGGGCTGTTTGCCGCTAATGATGCTACCTGTGAAGGGGGAGATTGCGGGCCTGGTACTATTAGCAATGTCCCACCCTGATCTCTGTAATTTGATAGCGAGGTCACCAAGCCGTCAGACAAAGCTTCAGGCTTATAAATAATTACCAAGTCTGCACTGTAAAGCTCATTATAGTCAACATTACTTACGTCAAATGAAGAAAAATTAAAGAGGTTTTCATTACCAAAAACAGCTTCAAAAGGAGAATTGTCTGATTCATTCAGCTCCACAATTCTGACCTGATCAGTCATATCCAGAGAAAAATAAAAATCATTATCAAAGGTCACAGGAAACTCCTCGAAACTAATCCGCCCCTGTCGGCTGGTATTTGTGATATCAGCAGCCTCTGTACCCAATGGAAAAGAGATTGTTTCTGTGCCTCCGGCAGGTATGGTGGCACTACCGCTAGCCACCTGCAGGTCTTCTACAAAAAGTTTAAAGATCACATCACTGGCTTCAGTAGTACCAGCATTTCGTACAATGGCGTTTAGCGCATTCTTTTCTCCTGCAAGGAGAAAAGGTGTTTCCAGATACACACTGTCAAAAAACACATTGGAAGTAGATGTATACTCCATAGGAACCAGATAATACCGGTAGCTGCTGTCAGCATGTAAACCGGTAGCAGGGCCGAGAGTACTGCTCTGAAAATCACTAATGAAATAGATATCTTCTCGGGAAATAGCGGAGGGAGACCTGGCTGAAAATCTGCCAAGCACCTCGCTCAGAGTCCTGGGAATAGGACTATAAGTAAGCTCAGTCAAAATTTCCCGGACAGCTTCCCTACTCTTAGGAAAGTTGGAAAACGGGGCAAAATCATTAGTTAATACTAAAAAACGGGTATTATCAGGGTATGTATCAAGAATTTGTTCTGCATAAACCACAGCATTGTCAAGCGCACTACCTGTCTGCGGTAGTTCGTTACTCATGCTAAGCGAATTATCAATATACATCCTTACTATCCTAGCCTGCTCTGCTCCAGATTCTGCAGGAAGAAAGGGTTGTGCAAATGAAATAATCAGGAAAGACAAAAAAAACAATCTGGCAGCCAGGATGAGCCAATGCTTAATATTAAGCCTGGATTTCTTCTTTGCCTGTACCTGCCTGAGGAATCTTGTATTGGAAAATTGAAGTTTTCGCGTCTTTCTTAAGTGAAAGAGGTGAATGATTACCGGTATAGCAAGTGCAGGTAATCCGTACAGTAAAACCTGTGGGAATAAAAAACTCATTCAGTCATAAAAGTAGCACATTTTTAACGACTGTAAAAAATGCAAGGTATGTTGAATGGTCTGAAAATTAGATTAATGTCTATTCAGTAGTTTTCTAGGGGGAACAAAGAATATACCGGCCTTAAAAACCATACTTTGATCCCAATTGCAGTCCAGGATAACCTCTTGGCCGTCTGCCTCAGGATATCGAATGCGGCTTCTGAGGTTTTGTCTGATACCTGCCTCTAGGGTAAACCAAAGCCAATCGTGTATTTCTCTCTCGTAGCCCAGTTTTACATCTACATTTGCATTTTGCCAAACAATAGCTCCATTGGCTCCAGGCAGAATTTCTGGTTGATTTATACGATAATTCGAACCATTAACTTCGGATACCCCATAAATTATATTCCTGCTGTCAAAAGTTGTATACCTAACTTTAATCGATGCAGGAAGAAGAGCTTCCAGAGAAATCCTGTTTGTGAAGTTACGCTGATAAACAAAAATTGGGTATATACTAAATCTACCAAAGTTGTTAGATGCGGCAATTCCAGCCCCCATAACAAAGTCTTCCGAAGATTTCCACCCGTAAAGTAATCCAGCGTCGTAATTCAAATAGCTATTTACCGGACTATGGGTTTCGTGAAAATCTCCCTGAAACTTAATTCCCACTTTGGCGAATAAAAATTTATTGCTTTTAAAAGGCTTCGTCGCATATATCTTTGCTGAAACACCTTTAAGTGTTTGTTCGTCAATATTGGAAAGAAAGCCACTGTCTCCTCTTTGCGAACCTGACTTGGCAAAAGAGTATGTTTCTGATGAATAACCAATCCCTCCAAACATATTGAATCCGGGGTGCATCCAAAGGGGAAATTTGAGTTTTGCCTCAAATCGGTCATTAGACACAACCCTTTTCCTCTCTTCACTTTCAGTCAGGTAATTATTAGCTCTGGCATTATGAAAATAAGAGCTCGTCCTACTTAACTCAAAAAATTTTGGTCTGGGAGAGTTTGCCAAGCCAGGCTTACAATAAACAAGGGAATCAGGGTTTTCATCCTTAGCCTTCACCTGTGCCTTAAGAGGAGGTGCAACGAAGAATATCAGGCAAGTAAACAGATAACACCTGATATTTTTTTCATTTATACGGCACAGACCAGAAAATAATGGCATCATCACTGCGACTTAGTTAAATGTTTGGTTCCTTACTTGAGCCATATAGATAAACACCAAAAGGAAAAAAAGATTTCAAAAAGCGATAAGCAGGTAAGTTTATTTTCAATACTACACGCAAAGAAAGCTGTCCAGGTAAAACAGCATATTCGGTAATTCACCCTAGATGCTTTAATTAAAATATCACAAGGTTGGGGGCACGCATAATGTAGTAGTGTTGATATAACTCAAAGCCGTCTCCAGTGAGGTTTATAACCCGTAAAGAGAAGCAGGGATACGTACGGCCATCACCGCTTAATCAGGAGTGTCACAGGCCAATTAGGATGAAACAAGGGAAGGGTTCAGCCAGGCTTTCATTACCTGCCTTAAGGCCTGCGGGCAGAAGGGAACAATGGCCGGACTCCGTAGGGTATAAAACAAAAAAAATCCCGAACCTTAAGGAACGGGATTCTATAATAAAATCAGGCGACGACCTACTCTCCCACATTTTACTGCAGTACCATCGGCGCAACCGGGCTTAACTGCTCTGTTCGGAATGGGAAGAGGTGGACACCGGTGCTATAATCACCTTATAATCTTTAATATTTTAGACATGATTCTGTGAAAGAAAGCTCGCCGAATTCTCAAATATTTGTCAGCGCAAGAAAGTGTACGGGTAATTAGTACTGCTCAGCTATGACATCTCTGCCTTTACACCTGCAGCCTATCTACGTTGTCATCTACAACGTCCCTTTAAAGAAGCCTCATCTCGAGGAGGGTTTCGCGCTTAGATGCTTTCAGCGCTTATCCCTGCCAGACGTAGCTACCCAGCAATGCACCTGGCGGTACAACTGGTACACCAGCGGTCTGTCCAACCCGGTCCTCTCGTACTAAGGTCAGACCCTCTCAAGCTTCTAACGCCCGCAACAGATAGGGACCGAACTGTCTCACGACGTTCTGAACCCAGCTCGCGTGCCACTTTAATGGGCGAACAGCCCAACCCTTGGGACCTTCTCCAGCCCCAGGATGTGACGAGCCGACATCGAGGTGCCAAACCTCCCCGTCGATGTGAGCTCTTGGGGGAGATCAGCCTGTTATCCCCAGAGTACCTTTTATCCTTTGAGCGATGGCCCTTCCATGCGGAACCACCGGATCACTATATCCGTCTTTCGACCCTGATCGACTTGTGAGTCTCACAGTCAAGCACCCTTATGCTATTACACTCTGCGCACGGTTACCAAACGTGCTGAGGGTACCTTTGAAAGCCTCCGTTACTTTTTAGGAGGCGACCACCCCAGTCAAACTACCCACCACACACTGTCCCTGCGAACAGGTTAGGCATCAAGTAAATAAAGGGCGGTATTTCAAGGACGACTCCACAATGCCTGGCGACACTGCTTCAAAGTCTCCCGCCTATCCTACACATCATTTACCCAATGTCAATGTGAAGCTATAGTAAAGGTTCATGGGGTCTTTCCGTCCCGTTGCGGGTACGCGGCATCTTCACCGCGACTACAATTTCACCGAGCTCATGGCTGAGACAGTATCCAGATCGTTGCACCATTCGTGCAGGTCGGAACTTACCCGACAAGGAATTTCGCTACCTTAGGACCGTTATAGTTACGGCCGCCGTTTACCGGGGCTTCAGTTCAACGCTTCGCTTACGCTAACGTCCCCCCTTAACCTTCCGGCACCGGGCAGGTGTCAGGCTATATACTGCATCTTTCGATTTCGCATAGCCCTGTGTTTTTGTTAAACAGTCGCCTGGATCTTTTCACTGCGGCTTCTCATCCGAAGATGAGGAAGCACCCCTTCTCCCGAAGTTACAGGGTCATTTTGCCTAGTTCCTTAGCCATGAATCACTCGAGCACCTCAGGATTCTCTCCTTGACTACCTGTGTCGGTTTACGGTA